>JANJSW010000082.1 GCA_024711415.1 Thermomonas sp.
ACGACATGGTGGGCAACGTCAGCGAGTGGGTCGCGGACTGCTGGCATCGCGGCTACCGGCGCGCGCCGGCCAACGGCCAGGCGTGGGTGAACCCGGGCTGCCGCACCCGCATGTATCGCGGCGGTTCCTGGGCCAGCGCCCCGACCCAGGCGCGTTCGGCTTGGCGGGCCTCGGGCGGCGTCGATGCCACCAACGCGCGGGTGGGATTCAGGCTGGTACGGCAGCTGTGAGATCGACGATCACGCGACGTTGAGTGTTGCAGGCTAGTCTTTTACGCGTGCCCATGGCGGGCCCGGAGGACACGATGAACCGCAATCCGATTGGAGCCCGCAGGGGTGGCCTGCGCATCTGGGTGCTGCTGCTGTTTGCCGGCTATGCGGCGTATTACTGGTTCTCCAACCGCAGCATCGACCCGCTGACCGGGCAGGCGGTGGTGATCGACAGGAGCATTTCGCCCGAACAGGAAACCGCGTTGGGCCTGCAGGCGTACCGCGAGGTGTTGCAGCAGGAGCGCCCGTTGCCGGCGGACGCGCAGGTATCGCGGCAGGTTGGCGCCATCGCGCAGCGGCTGATCGCCAAGATCCCGCCGGTGTCCGATGCGCTAGCCGCCGAAAACGGAATGCAGGCGAGCCACATCGAGAAGTCCTTCGATTGGAAGGTGACCGTGCTGCAGTCGGACCAGGTCAATGCGTTCTGCCTGCCGGGCGGCAAGATGGCGGTCTATACCGGCCTGCTGCCGGTGGCACAGAACGCCGATGCGGTGGCGGTGGTGATGGGACACGAGATCGCCCACGCGCTGCTGCGCCACGGCGCGCAGCGGATGACCCGCGGCAAGCTGGAGCAGCTGGGGCAGATGGCCGGCGCGGCCAGCGGCATGGACCAGGGCACGATGCAGGCGGTGATGCAGGCCTACGGCTACGGCAGCGCGCTGCCGTACGCGCGCAGTCAGGAAACCCAGGCCGACGAGCTCGGGTTGATGTTGGCGGCGGCGGCCTGCTTCGATCCGCGCGAATCGGTGCCGCTGTGGGAACGCATGGATCGGAACTCTGGCGGTGGCGCGCCGCCGGAGTTCGCCTCCACCCATCCCAGCGCCGGCACCCGCATCCAGCAGCTGCAGGCGCTGATGCCGAAGGCATTGGCCTATCAGGCGAAGTTCTGCGAAACGGCAGCCAGCGCCGCGCGGTGACGGCGTCGCGCCGCGATCGCGGGCGGCCTGCGCGTCATCCAGCGTGAGGGGCGCTTGCGGTGTCCAGGGGATGCCGCCGGTTGCGGGCACGCGACGCCGCGCGCCATGTAGCGGCTACAGCCACCACGCCAGCGCGAACAGCCCCAGCATGGCGAAGGCCAGCGCGAGCTTGAGCGCGGTGGCGAGCAGCAGGCCGACCCAGGTGCCGGCGCCGACCTTGGTCGCGTGGCCCACCCGATGCGGATGCAGGCTGCGGTGGTGCAGCAGCTCGCCGACCAGCGCGCCGACGAAGGGGCCGAACAACAGGCCGGGCAGCCCGAACAGCAGGCCCACCAGGGTGCCGATGGCTGCGCCCCACATCGCCATCCGGCTGGCGCCGACGCGCTTGGCGCCGTGGGCCGTGGCCCAGAAATCGACCGCCACCGACACCAGCGTCAGCACCGTCAAGACGATCAGGGTGGGCGCACCGATGGTCTGGAAGTCGCCCGCCCATGCCGCCAGCAGCATGCCGGCGAACATCAGCGGGATGCCCGGAAGCACCGGCAGCACGGTGCCAAGCAGGCCCACGAGGACCAGCAGCGCGGCGATCAGGTAGTAAGTCGTGGTGAGATCCATGTCGACTCGCAGCAGGGTGGCGGGGCATTGTGCCGGGTACGCGAACGGCCCGCAGTGTGCGGGCCGTTCGGGGAGCGAGGGGCGCGCGAAGCGCCCGGCCGGTCAGCGCAGGTAGGCCTGGCCGTTTTCGATCCGCACGCGAGCACCCTCGCGGAAGCCGGACACATTCGACTGGGTGACCTTCACCGTGCGCCCGTCGTCCATCCGTACGTGCACGGTGTAGCCCGCGCTGCGGCTCTTCTGGATCGCGCTGCCTGCGGCCGCGCCCGCGGCCGCGCCGGCGGCAGCGGAGATGTTCTGGTTGCCCTTGCTGCCGCCGGTCTGGGCGGAGACCTCGTGGCCCGCCACCGCCCCGATCAGGCCGCCGATCAGTGCGCCGGCCGTGCCGGAGGCACCGCCGACGGTGATCTTGGTGACGGTGCCGCAGTTGCCGCAGGTATTGTCGTAGCCGCCATAGCTGGCGCTGCCGCCGTAGCCGCCGCCGTAGGCAGGCGCGGTGCTGGCGCAGCCGGTGCTGGCGCCCAGCGCAAGCGCGAGTGCGGTGGTGCCGAGGATGGTCTGGATGCGAGCAGCCATGTTCTGTCTCCTGTCGGGGCGCGGGGATCGCGGGGAATGCCGTGTTGCTCCGATCCTGTGCCGCCGCGCATGAACGGCGACCGACATCGGCCGGATGCGGGCGCACGCGCTCAGCGGTGGTTCACCGCGGTGGAGGCCGGGTGAAGGCATCGGATCGGCAAGCCGTGTCGGCCATTGGCCATCCTGATGCCCTGAAAGGAGAAGGCCGCCAGGAGGCGGCCTTCAAGCAAAGCTGGCGCGGGTGCGACGAACTCAGCCGCGGAAGTCGCGATGGCAGGCCTTGCAGGAATCGCCGAGCGATTTCATGGTGCCGGCCAGGCTCTGGCAGCTGAGCGGCGGCGCGCTGATCGCCTTGTCGGCGGCAGCACGCATGCCCGCGGCGGCGGTGCGGAAGCGTTCGTCGTCGCGCAGGTCGGGGAAGGCCGGCTCCAGGTCGTTGCCCAGCATCCGCAGCGTCTGCAGATGCGGCAGCACGTCGGTGGCCCCGCAGCGGTTCTGCTCCATCGCCGTCTTCAGCTGGCCCATGTGCCAGCCCTGCACTTCCATCAGCGAATCCGGGAAGTGGTCCTTGCGCGCATCCAGCGCACGCATCGCCATGACCGTGGCGATCGCGCCAACCACCAGGCCGAGGATCAGCAGGAACAGGTAGCGCCCGGCATTGGACGAACGGGCGGCAGCCGGCTTGGCGGCGGGATCGATGTTGGACATGGCGTCTCCGGAAGAATCGGATGGAAGTGGAACCCGTGGATGGTGGCACAGCGGCCCCGGTCGCGTAACCACCGGTGCACCGTTCCATGTGGATGAGTGCACCGGGGTGGGCGGGGGCGACCGTCACCAGCCCATGTGGTGCCCGCCGTTGATGTCGAGGTTGGAGCCGGTGATCCAGCCGGCCTGCTCGTCGGCGAGGAAGCCCACGCCGTAGGCGATCTCTTCCGGCGTGCCGAGGCGGCCGGTGGGGATGTCGGCGATGATCTTGGCGCGCACCTCCTCGGGCACCGCCATCACCATGTCCGTGGCGATGTAGCCCGGGCTGATGGTGTTCACGGTGATGCCGTTCCTGGCGTTCTCGCGCGCCAGCGAAATGGTGAAGCCGTGCATGCCGGCCTTCGCCGCCGCGTAGTTCGCCTGGCCGTACTGGCCTTTCAGGCCGTTGATCGAGCTGATCTGGATGATCCGCCCCCATTTGCGATCGCGCATGCCCTCGATCACCGGGCGGGTGACGTTGAAGCAGGAATTGAGGTTGGTGTTGATCACGTCCATCCACTGGTCGGCCTTCATCCGGTGGAAAGTGCCGTCTCGGGTGATGCCGGCGTTGTTGACCAGGATGTCGATCGGGCCGAGGGTCGCCTCGACCTCGCGCACCATCGCTTCCGCCTCCTGTGGCGAGGTGACGTCGCCTTTCACGATGGCGACGTCGAAACCCTCGGCCTTCATCTTCTCCTGCCAGGCGCGGGCCTTTTCCTCGTTGCGGTAATTGGTGGCGACCTTGTGGCCCATGCCGGCCAGACGCTTGACGATGGCGGTGCCGATGCCGCCGGTGCCGCCGGTGACCAGTGCAACCCTGGAAGTCATGTACAGCTCCTTGTGAATGACGGGGAGGTGGTTGCCTCGATTCTAGGCACGGGTGGAGACGTTTGTATTGTGCGCTGCGGCGCAAACGTGCCGGGCCTGGAGTGGAACGCGATCCAGCCGGAATCCGGCCGCCGCCGCGCGCAGGAATTCCTCCACGCTGTGCGCTGCGTGGCCCGCAAGCGGCGCCTGGCCGAGGCAGTCCCAGAGCAGGCGCAGGGTCGCCAGCGGGTGGTCGGCAGATACCGGCAGGGCCGCTTCCGATTTCGACAGCTTGCGCCCGTCGGCACCCAGCAGCAGCGGCAGGTGGGCATGCCGCGGCGTTGGCAGTCCCAATGCGCGCTGCAACAGGATCTGCCGCGGTGTCGAGTCCAGCAGGTCGGCGCCGCGCACCACGTCGGTGATGCCCTGGTCGGCATCGTCCACCACCACCGCCAGCTGATAGGCCCAAAGGCCGTCGCTGCGGCGCAGGACGAAGTCGCCCACCTCCAGGTCCACGCGCTGGACGATGTGGCCATGCACGCCGTCGTCGAACGCGATCCTGCAGCCGTCCGGCACGCGCAGGCGGATGGCGGGGTCGGGGCGTGGGCGGCGGGCCACGCAGCGCCGGTGGATGCCGCCGGCCGCCGCCACTTCGCTGCGGCTGCAGTGGCATTCGAACGCCGTGCCGTCCGCCAGCAGCCGCTCCAGTGCGGCCTGATAGAAATGGCTGCGCCGGCTCTGGTATTCCACGGGACCGTCGTGGAGCAGGCCGAACGCCGCCAGCATGTCCAGCTGTGCCTGCGCCGCGCCCGGGACTTCCCGTGGCGGGTCGATGTCCTCGATCCGCACCAGCCACTCCCCGCCGGCTTGGCGCGCCAGCAGCCAGCTGCCCAGTGCGGCCAGCATCGAGCCGGCGTGCAGCGGCCCGCTGGGGGACGGGGCGAAGCGGCCGCGGTAGCGTGGCCCGGTCATGCGTTCAGGTCGACGTATTGAATTCGCACGGGATCGGCCACACTACCGGGTGAAGCCGCGCATCGGGCGCGGAAGGACCGGATTATCCATGTTCAATCGCGTTTTCCTCTTCCTGGCGACCAACCTGGCGGTGCTGGCGCTGGTCAGCATCGTGATGTCCGTGCTCGGGGTGAACCCCAACCAGTTCGGCGGCCTGCTAATCATGGCCGCGCTGTTCGGCTTCGGCGGCTCGATCATCTCGCTGCTGTTGTCGAAGTGGATGGCCAAGCGCAGCACCGGGGCCCACGTCATCGAGCAGCCGCGCAACGAGGCCGAGCAGTGGCTGCTGTCCACCGTGCGCCGGCAGGCCGAGGCGGCCGGCATCGGCATGCCTGAGGTGGCGATCTACGACGCCCCCGAGATCAACGCCTTCGCCACCGGCGCCAACCGCAACAACGCGCTGGTGGCGGTATCCACCGGCCTGCTGCGGGCGATGAACCGCGACGAGGCCGAGGCGGTGCTGGCGCACGAGGTCAGCCACGTCGCCAACGGCGACATGGTGACCATGGCGCTGCTGCAGGGCGTGCTCAACACCTTCGTGATCGTGCTGGCCCGCGTGGTCGGCCGGGTGGTGGACGGCGCGATCGGCGGCAACCGCGACAGCGATGCGCCGGGCTTCGGCTACTACATCATCGTGTTCGTGCTGGAGATGGTCTTCGGCGTGTTCGCCTCGATGATCGCGATGTGGTTCTCGCGCCACCGCGAGTTCCGCGCCGATGCCGGCGGTGCGTCGCTGGCTGGCCGCCACAAGATGATCGCCGCGCTGGAGCGGCTGGCGCAGACCCACGGCGCCAGCACTCTTCCCAAGCAGGTGGCGGCGTTCGGCATCAGTGGCGGGATGAGCGGCCTGCTGCGCAGCCATCCGCCGCTGGAGGACCGCATCGCGGCGCTGCGCCAGGCCGGCTGATCCGGGAACGCCGGAATGCACCACGCGAAGCCCGCCACCCGGCGGGCTTCGTCGTTATCAGGCGTCGAACGCGCTCAGGCGTCGAACTCGTAGTTCATGTCCGGGCCGGCGATGGCCAGGAAGTTGCCCTCGACGTAGTCGATGCCCTGCGAGAACAGGATGCTCATGCTGGTGGCGTCCTGCACGAATTCGGCGATGCTCTGGATGCCCAGTTCGCGCGCCTTTTCCGCCAGCTCGCGCACGCGGTTCTGGTTGGCCTGGTTCTTCGACAGGTCTTCCATGAAGCTGCGGTCGATCTTGACGAAGCCCGGGGTGAAGTGGGACAGCAGCTGGAACGAATCCAGGCCGGCGCCGAATTGCTCCAGCACCAGCTTGCAGCCCAGCCTGCCGATCGCGGCAGCGAAGTCCTGGGTGGCACGCAGATTGATGAACACCTTCGACTCCGGCAGCTGCAGCAGCAGCGCATCGCCGCCGACGCCGTGCGCGGCCAGCTGTTCGCCGATGTAGGCGGGCAGGTCCGGGTCCTGCAGCGAGGCCTGGGTGATCTTCACCAGCAGGGTCACCGGCTTGCCGGCGCGCGCGCGCGCGCCCAGCACCGAGATGGCGTGGCCGATCACCCAGCGGTCGATCCGCCCCATCAGGCCATGTTCCTCGGCGATCGGCAGGAAGTTCACCGGGGTGATGGTTTCGCCGGTGCCCGATTCCAGCCGCAGGTAGCTTTCGTACATCGCCCGCGGTTCGCCCAGCAGGTGGATGATCGGCTGGTAGTGGAGCAGGAAGCGGTCGTTGGCCAGTGCGTCGTGCAGACGGTCCACCCAGGCCTGGATGCGTTCTTCCTCGGCGCGGTCGGTGGCGCTGGGATCGAACACCTCGGCATGGTTGCCGCCCACGCTGAGCGAGGACTGCAGGCACTGGCTGGCCTTGGCCAGCACCTGGGTGACGCTGGCGATCTTCTCGCCGATCTGCACGCCGCCGATGCTGGCGGTGATGGTGCTGGAGCTGCCGCCGACCTCGAACAGCCGCGCCGCGAATGCGCCGATGATGCGTTCGGCCAGCGCCACCGTGCGCGCGTGGTCGCCGCGGGCCAGCACCGCGAAGCTGTGCTCGCTGAAGCGCGCCGCGTGGACGCTGCCCTCGGCCAGCTGGTCGCCGACTTCCTGGCGGATGCAGTCGGCGATCGCCGCCAGCAGGTCGTCGGCGCTGTCCAGTCCGATCTCCTGCAGGATGCGCTGGTAGTTGTCCGGCTCCAGCAGCAGCAGGCCGTACTGGGCGCGCTGCTGGGCGGCTTCGGCCACCGCGTCTTCGAGCACCCGCAGGAAGGTGGGGCGGTTGAGCAGGCCGGTGCTCTGGTCGCGCTGGCGCAGTTCCTCGACCTCGCGGGCCAGCTCCGGGTCCACCTCGGCGGCCTGGTGGCGGAAGATCACCTGCTGGCAGGCCTCGCCCTGGTATTGCGCGGCGGTGAATTCCATCACCGCCGGGAACTCGTTGCCGTCGGCGTCGTGCGCGGTCAGCTCGTAGCGCGGCGGCGCTTCCTCGCCTTTGGACAGGCTCTTGAGCAGCGCCTTGAACGCGGTCACGTCGCCGGGCGCCACCAGGTCCAGCAGCGACATGCCCTCGATGTCCTCGAACGACTCGAAGCCGAACATCTCCAGGTAGGCCTGGTTGGCGCGGATGTGCATGCCTTCGTGGATGTAGGCGATGGGCTCGCGCGAGGAATCGATCAGCATGTCGCAGCGGCGCTGGGTCTCGCGCATCTGCGCCTCCAGCCGGCGCTGGGTGCGGCGGGCTTCCAGCGCCTGCCATTCCGTCTGCACGGTCTTCAGGAACTGCTGCGGGCGGTCGCGCAGGGCCACCGCCTGTGCGCCCAGCGCCTGCACGTTCTCCAGGATGTCGTCGCTGACGCCGTCCAGCGTGGCCAGCAGCGGCACGTCGCGGCCGCAGCCGATCACCGCCTTGGCCACCTGCTCGAACGGCAGCAGCGCGGAGGCATAGTCGGCCAGCACCATGTCGACCGGCTGCTGGGCCAGCATCTCGACCATCTCATCCAGCGATTCCGGGCGCAGTGGGCGCACCGCGGTACCGGCGTTGCGCAGGCGGCTGACCAGGGCCTCGGCCTCGTTGACCAGATCGGCCACCAGCATCAGTCGCAGCGCAATGTCTTTGCCTGTGGCCATGCGGAAGATCTTGCGGTGTTCGTTGCCGACAGGCTACATCATCCTGCCGCGGCTGTAGCCCCCTGCAGCAGGGGGGTCTTGCCCGGCTGGCCGGCGATTTCACGCACCAGCTTCGGCACCAGGTAACCCGGCAGGCGCGCCGCCAGCGCGGCATGCAGGGCCAGGGCGGTGGCGTCGTCGACCTCGAAGTGGGCGGCGCCGGCGACGCGGTCGAGCTGGTGCAGGTAGTAGGGCAGCACGCCGGCTTCGTGACCGCGCTCGCACAAATCGGCCAGCGCCTCGACCGAGTCGTTGACCCCCCGCAGCAGCACCGCCTGGTTGAGCAGGGTGGCGCCGGTTGCGCGCAACGCCACCATCGCCGCATCGACCGAGGCGTCGAACTCGTTGGCGTGGTTGGCGTGCACCACCACCGCCACCGGCCAGGGCAGGCCGCGCAGCCACGTCAGCAGGCCGGCATCCACCCGTTCCGGCAGGACGATCGGCAGGCGGGTGTGGATGCGCAGGCGGCGGATATGCGGAATCCCGCGCAGCGCATCGGTCAGTTCGGCCAGCTTGTGGTCGGCCAGCGACAGTGGATCGCCGCCGGACAGGATCACCTCGTGCACCGAGGCATCGGCCGCGATCAGCGCCACCGCCTCGCGCCAGCCGCCGGCCGCCGCGGTGTCCTCGGCATAGGGATAGTGGCGGCGGAAGCAGTAGCGGCAGTTGACCGCGCAGCTGCCGGTGGCGATCAGCAGGGCGCGGCCGTTGTATTTCTGGATCACGCCGTGGCCGCTGCGGGCAGCGGTGTCGCCGACCGCATCCAGGGCGAAGCCGGGGACCACCTGGTCCTCGTCCAGCACCGGCAGCACCTGCCGCAGCAGCGGATCCCGCGCATCGCCGGGACGCATGCGGGCGACGAAGCCGCGCGGGACGCGCAGCGGGAACTGCCGGGCGGCGGCGTCGGACAGGCCGTCGGCGAGGGCGTCCAGGCCCAGCATCGCCAGCAGCTGGCGGGGGTCGCGCACGGCGTCGCGCCACAGCGCCTGCCAGCGCTGTTGCTCGCCTTGCTGCAATGGGGTAGGGGCTGCGGGTATCATGTCGGGCTGCAAGAAAACCGTTCCGGCCACGCCGGAATCCTCGCCAAACACACAGTCTAGCCGCCCGGACGGGTGGCCCCAAGGAGCACCCATGGCCACTCTGGGCATGAACGACGTCAAATCCGGCCAGAAGATCCTCGTCAACAACGAGCCCGCGGTCATTTTCGAAACCGATTACGTGAAGCCGGGCAAGGGCCAGGCCTTCACCCGCGTGCGCTACCGCCAGATCCGCACTGGCCGGGTGCAGGAAATCACCATGAAGTCCACCGATTCGGTGGAGGCCGCGGACGTGGTCGATACCGACATGCAGTACCTGTACACCGATGGCGAGTACTGGCACTTCATGAACCAGGAAACCTTCGAGCAGGTGCAGGCCGACAAGGCCGGCGTCGGCGATGCCGCCAAGTGGATCAAGGGTGAGGAAGACTGCGTGGTCACCCTGTTCAACGGCAATCCGATCCAGGTGACCCCGCCGAACTTCGTCGAGCTGAAGATCGTCGAGACCGACCCGGGCGTGAAGGGCGATACCGCCGGCACCGGCGGCAAGCCGGCCACCCTGGAAACCGGCGCGGTGGTGCGCGTGCCGCTGTTCGTCGCCCAGGACGAGATCATCAAGGTCGATACCCGCAGCGGCGAATACGTCGGCCGGGTGAAGTAAGCGATGACGGATACCGCCCCGCAGCCCTGCGATCTGCTGATCGAAGCCGGCTGGGTGGTTCCGGTGGTCCCGCACGGCGTGGTCCTCCCGGATCACGCCGTTGCCGTTTCTGCCGGCGCCATCGTTGCCGTGCTGCCCATCGCCGAGGCGCGCGCGCGCTTCGCGGCGAAGGAAACCGTGTCGCGCCCGGATGCCGCGCTGATCCCCGGCCTGGTCAACGCCCACACCCACAACCCGATGACCCTGCTGCGCGGGATCGCCGACGACCTGCCGCTGATGACCTGGCTGCGCGAGCACATCTGGCCGGTGGAAGCGGCGGTGATCGGGCCGGAATTCGTGGCCGACGGCATGGCGCTGTCGATCGCCGAGATGCTGCGCGGCGGCACCACCTGCGCCAACGAGAACTACTTCTTCCCCGACGTGCAGGCCGGCGTCTACAAGAAGCACGGTTTCCGCGCGCTGGTTGGCGCGGTGATCATCGATTTTCCCAGCGCTTGGGCGAAGTCGGACGACGAATACTTCGACCGCGCCTGCGAACTGCACGATGCCTGGCGCGGTGACCCGCTGGTCGGGACCGCGTTCGCCCCGCACGCGCCGTACACGGTCAACGATGCCAATTTCGAGCGCGTGCGGATGCTGTCCGACCAGCTCGACGTGCCGGTACACCTGCATACCCACGAGACCGCGCAGGAAATCGCCGATTCGATCAGCCTGCACGGCCAGCGCCCGCTGGCGCGGCTGGATAGGCTGGGCCTGGTCAACGACCGCCTGATCGCGGTGCACATGACCCAGCTCACCGAGGCCGAGATCCACCTGTGCGCCGAGCGTGGCGTCAGCGTGGTGCACTGCCCGGAATCCAACCTCAAGCTGGCCTCGGGCTTCTGCCCAGCCTGCGCGCTGCTCAAGGCGGGCGTGAACCTCGCCATCGGCACCGACGGCTGCGCCAGCAACAACGACCTCGACATGTTCGGCGAGACCCGCACCGCTGCGCTGCTGGGCAAGGCGGTGGCCAACGACGCCGCCGGTTTCTCGGCCTTCGAGGCGCTGCACGCGGCCACGCTGGGCGGCGCGAAGGCGCTGGGCTTCGACGGCCGCATCGGCAGTATCGAAATCGGCAAGCGCGCCGATCTCGTGTGCGTGGACCTGTCGCAGATCGAGACGCAGCCGCTGCACCACGTGGTCTCGCAGCTGGTCTACGCCACCGGTCGCCAGCAGGTCAGCGACGTCTGGATCGACGGCGTGCCCAAGCTGCGCCAGCGCGTGCTGGTGGACATGGACATCGACGCGATCGTCGCCAATGCCAGGCAGTGGCGCCAACGCATTGCCACCATCCAACGATGATTTTCCTCCCGCAGGGATCCGCAGGACGCCACCCATGAGCGCAACCGCCCAGACCAATTTCCACCAGGCCGAGCTCGACAAGTTCGACGAGTTGGCGCAGCGCTGGTGGGACCCGAACGGCCCGCAGAAGGCACTGCACGCGCTGAACCCGGCGCGGCTGGGCTACGTGGCGGAGCGGGCAGCGCTGCGCGATGCGGCCGTGCTGGACGTGGGCTGCGGCGGCGGCCTGCTCAGCGAGGCGCTGGCCAAGGCCGGAGCCCGCGTCACCGCCATCGACCTGGCGCCGAACCTGCTGAAGGTCGCGCGCCTGCACGGCCTGGAGTCGGGGGTGAAGGTCGAATACCGGCAGCTGGCGGTGGAAGCGCTGGCCGAGGAAGCACCGGCCTCGTTCGATGTCGTCACCTGCATGGAGATGCTCGAGCACGTGCCCGACCCGGCCTCCATCGTGCGCGCCTGCGCGACCCTGCTGAAGCCGGGTGGACGCCTGTTCCTGTCCACTCTCAACCGCACCCCGGCCGCGTTCGCGCTGGCGATCGTCGGCGCGGAATACGTCGCCCGCCTGCTGCCCAAGGGCACGCACCAGTACCGCGACTTCATCAAGCCGTCGGAACTGGCGCGGCTGCTGCGCGAGGCCGGGCTGGCGCTGGAAGACGTCAGCGGCCTGATGTACGAGCCGTGGCGCAACGCCGCGCGGGTGGTGCGGCGTACCGACGTCAACTACCTGGCCTGCGCGCGCAGGCCGGAATGAGCGCGGTGTTTCCGAAGCTGGTGCTGTTCGACCTCGACGGCACCCTGCTCGACAGTGCGCCGGACATGGTGGCCACCGTCAATCGCATGCGCGCTGCGCGCGGGCAGGGGCCGATGGCGCTGGAGGCGCTGCGTCCGCACGTATCCAAAGGCTCGCGGGCGATGAGTGCGGCGGCGTTCCCCGAGCTGGGCGGCGACGTGCCGGGCGAGATGATCCGCGAATTCCTCGACATCTACGAGCAGGTGCTGGGCCGGCACAGCGTGCTGTTCGATGGCGTGGCCGAGCTGCTGGACGCCATCGAGGCCGCCGGCAGCCGCTGGGGCATCGTCACCAACAAGCCGGAATACCTGGCCCGGCAGGTACTGCCGGCACTGGGTTGGGAAACCCGCAGTGCCATCCTGATCGGCGGCGACACCCTTCCCGAGCGCAAGCCGCATCCGCTGCCGCTGCTGCACGCCGCGGCCGAACTCGGTGTCGCCATCGACGACTGCGTGTATGTCGGCGACGACCGCCGCGACATCGATGCCGCCCGTGCCGCCGGGATGCGCTCGGTGGTGGCCCTCTGGGGTTACCGGCCCGAGGGCGACGAGCCGGCGGCGTGGGGCGGCGATGTGATGGTGGAAACGCCGCGCGATCTGCTCGGCGGAATCCCAACCCGCTGACCACGGCAGGCCGGCTTCCACGCCTCCGTCCGCCTACAATTTCGCCATGACCGACAGCGCCTCCCTCGACAGTTTCCTCGCCAAGTGGCGGGCGCAGTGGCCGGAATGGGTCGTGGCGGAAGTGTTCCTGCCGGCAGCGCAGCGCCAGCGCGCGCGTGCCTGGCTGGCCCTGCGTGGCGAGCTGACCGAGGCAGCCTGGGGCGGGGACGATCCGACGCCCGGCGCGGCCAAGCTGGGCTGGTGGGAAGAAGAACTCGCGGGCTGGTCGCGCGGCGCGCGCCGCCACCCCCTGGGGCTGGCGCTGCAGAAGCTGCCTGTGGACTGGTCGCTGCTGGCGGCCGGCATCCCCGCGCGGCGTGCCAGCCGCAGCCCCGAAGGCGACCGCGCGGCGAGCCTGCGCGGGCTGGAGCCGTTCGCGCGCGCGCAGGCGGTGCTCGCCGCGCAGCTGTTTGACGCCACGCCGCCGGCATCCACGCAGGCGATGGCCGAAGCGCTGCTGGCCGAATGGGTATTGCACCTGCCGGTCCGCGGCGTGCCGGCGGCCGGCACCGATATCCCCAGCCTGCTGGCGTTGCCCCTGTTGCGGGATGCGCCCCGGGTCGAGCGCATCCATGCCGCGCTGGTGCGGGCGCGGTTGGGCCGGTTGGCGCGCGGCGCCAAGGGCCCACTGCCTGCGCCGGTCGCGCTGTGGGTCGCCTGGCGCGCCGCTCGCGGCTGACCAGCCTGGCGGTGCGGATGCACCAGAGCGTTGCGCGGGCGCTCACTCCCGCACCGGTACAATGTCGCGATGCACAAGACCGTTTCCCCCGTCTCCCTGCCCGATGTCGCCTTTGACGCGGTCGCGCTGGCGCGCCCGCTGGACTGGGTGGGAATGGACGGCATGGCCCTGCCCATCCGCCTGCCTGGCGAGGGTGGCGCGCCGCTGCTGGTGCCCGCCAGTGTGGACGTGGCCGTCAACCTGCGTGATCCCGACGCCCGCGGCATCCATATGTCGCGGCTGTACCTGCAGCTGCAGGAAGGCCTTGCCAACGAAACCCTGGGCGCGCCCTCGCTGCGGCGGCTGCTGGACGCCTGCATCGCCTCGCAGAAGGGCCTGGCCGAACGTGCGCGCCTGCGCCTGCGCTTCGACCACCTGCTGCTGCGCCGCGCCCTGCTGAGCGACAACGCCGGCTGGAAGCGGTACCCGGTCGAGATCGAGGCCGAGCTGGTCAACGGCCATCTGCGGCTGACGCTGGGGTTTTCGGTCGAGTATTCCAGCACCTGTCCGGCCTCGGCGGCACTGTCGCGACAGGCCAATGCGCAGCGTTTCAGCGAAGACTTCGCCGGCACGGGTTCGCTGTCGCTGGCCGCCGTGCACGACTGGCTGGCCGGCGAGCGCGGCATGGCCGCCACCCCGCATGCGCAGCGCAGCCGTGCCGACGTGCGCGTGGAGCTGCGGCCGGCATTCGACGAGCTGCCACTGGCATCGCTGGTGGACGCGCTGGAAGCCTCGCTGGGCACGCCGGTGCAGACGGCGGTCAAGCGCGAGGATGAGCAGGCGTTCGCGCAGGCCAATGCCGCCAACCTGATGTTCTGCGAGGATGCCGCGCGGCGGGTGTCCTCGGTGCTTGCGGCCGATCCCCGCATTGCCGCGTGGAGCGCCCGCGTGGCCCATTTCGAGAGCCTGCACCCGCACGACGCTGTCGCCAGCGTCAGCGGCAGGAACGCCTGAGCAGCGCGTTCCGGCGGTCCCCGTCCGGGTGGAGGCGCCTGGATGCTGCGATCGCGGGATCCGGCCCGACTCGCGGTGGCTGAGGGCCAGCCTGGCGCGAGCGGCGTGATTCAGTGTGGCGGCACGGGGTCGTGCCCGCCGGGATGCAGGGGATGGCAGCGGCCGATGCGACGGATCGCCAGCCAGCCGCCTTTGAGTGCGCCGAAGCGGCCGATGGCGTCCATCGCGTATTCCGAACAGGTCGGGACGAACCGGCAGCGCGTCCCCAGCAGGGGGCTGATCCAGCGCTTGTAGCCGCGCAGCAGCGCGATGAGGAATCTGTCGATCACGGACCGGCCACGGACGGGGAGGCGGGCGGCGCCGCGGGATTCACGTGGTTGCCGCCCTGCGCGTGGCAGGGTATAACAGCGCGCCTTCCCGCCTCAAGGGAAAACCCAAGGAATACCTCGACGTGGCAGCGAAGAAACCCGCGAAGAAGGTCGCCAAGGCGGCCAAGAAAGCCGCTCCGGCCAAGAAGCCGGTGATCGCCAAGAAGGCAGCGCCGGCCGCCAAGAAGGTGGCGCCCAAACCGGCGGTGAAGCCCGCAGCGAAGAAGGCGGCGAAACCGGTGGCCAAGCCTGCTGCGAAGAAGCCCGTGGCCAAGAAGGTCCCCGCGAAGAAGGTCGCGCCGGTAAAGAAGGCAGCGCCTGCCAAGAAGGCGGTGACGGCCAGGAAGCCGGCACCCAAGCCCAAGCCCGTCGCCAAGCCCGTCGCCAAGCCGGCGAAGCCGGTTGCGAAGAAGGTCGTCGCCAAGCCGGTGGCCAAGCCCGCCGCGAAGAAGACAGCCCCGGTCGTGAAGCCGGCGCCGGCCGTCAAGCCGGCGGCTGCGAAGGCGCCCGTGGTTTCCAGGGAAGTGAAGAAGCAGGCGCCTGCGCCGAAGCCGGAACCGCAGAAGGCGGTCAAGGCGGCGGAAGCGCCAAAGAAAGAAACGCACAAGCCCGTGGCACCGCCGGCCGCAAAGCCGGCGCCGGCCGCGGACAACAAGAAGAAAGGGAAAGTGATGGTTGCGGTGAAGAAAACGCCCCCGGCGCAGTCGGCGCCCAAGGGCAAGCACAAGGTCGTGCCGTACAAGGTCGATGAGGCCAGCGGACGCCCGATCCTGCCGGCCGGCTACAAGCCGTCGGCGGACGAGGAATACATGAGCCCGCTGCAGCTGGAATATTTCCGCCAGCGCCTGCTGCAGTGGCGCGCGGATCTGGTGGAAGAGTCCAAGCAGACGATCGAGAACCTGCGCGAGGAAGTGCGCGACATCGGCGACGAGGCCGAGCGCGCGACCCGCGAAACCGAGAACTCGCTGGAGCTGCGCACCCGCGACCGCTACCGCAAGCTGATCGGCAAGATCGACAGCACGCTCAAGCGCGTGGACAGCGGCGAGTACGGCTTCTGCGTCGATACCGGCGAGGAGATCGGCCTGGACCGGATGGAAGCGCGTCTCACTGCCGAGCGCACCATCGATGCCCAGGAACGCTGGGAACACCTGCAGAAGCAGATGGGCGACTGAGCCCCGCCGCTGCCGGCTGAAAGAAAAAACCCCGCCTCGGCGGGGTTTTTTCATGCGGCGATGGCGGCGTGCCCTGTCGGCGGTCGCGCGGAGCGGGTTGGGGCCCCCAACGCGGATCGCTTACATTCTGGACAGGCCCCGCTGCTCCAGCAGCGCCTCGATCTTCGCCTCGTAGCCGGCGAAGTTGGGGAACAGCTTGCCGGCTTCGATCTGCCCGCCCGGCGCCAGCACGAACTTGCGCAGGCGGTCGCCGTTCTCCAGGCTCAGCCCGCCGTTCTGGCGGATCCACCGGGTGGTGTTGGCACCCAGCACCTCCGACCAGATGTAGGCGTAGTAGCCGGCCGCGTAGCCGCCCATGATGTGGCTGAAGTAGGGCGTCTTGTAGCGCGGCGGCACCGGCGCGTAGTCGAAGCCGTCGGCCTTCAGCGCCTGCGCTTCGAATGCCATCACGCCGCCGGCTTCCGGGATGCTTTCCAGCGGCAGCTGGTGCCAGCGCTGGTCCAGCATCGCCGCTTCCAGGTATTCGGTGGTGGCGAAGCCCTGGTTGAACTTCGACGCCGCGATCACCTTGTCCAGCAACGCCTTCGGCATCGCCTCGCCGGTCTGGTAGTGCTTGGCGTAGTGGGCCAGGATCTCGGGCCAGTCGGCCCACATCTCGTTGACCTGCGACGGGTATTCGACGAAGTCGCGCGGCACGTTCATCGAGAAGTACGGGTAGCGCACGTCCTGGAAGAAGCCGTGCAGCGCATGGCCGAATTCGTGGAAGGCGGTGGTGACCTCGTCCCAGGTGAGCAGGGTGGGCTTGCCTTCGGACGGCTTGGGCACGTTCAGGTGGTTGGCCACCACCGGCTTCTCGCCCAGCAGCGCCGACTGCGCCACGTAGGTGTTCATCCACGCACCGCCGCGCTTGGAGGCGCGCGCGTAGGGATCCCAGATGAAGATCGACAGGCGCTTGCCGTCCTTGTCGAACACGTCGTAGATCCAGGTGTCCGGGTGGTACTTGGGCAGGTCGGTGCGTTCCTTGAAGCTGATCCCGTACAGCTTGTTGGCGGCGTGGAAGACGCCGTTCTCGAGCACGTTCTTCATCTCGAAGTACGGCTTGAGCTGGCTTTCGTCGAAGCTGAACTTCGCCGCCCGCACCTTCTCGCTGTAATAGGCCCAGTCCCACGGCTGCAGGGTGAAGGTCGGCTGTCCCTTGGCCTTCTGCTCGGCGTCGATCATCGCCTGCAGGTCGGCGCCCTCGCGGCGGGCGTTGGCCACCGCCTTCGGCGCCAGCTGGCGCAGCATGGCGTTGACGTTGTCCTGGTTGGCGGCGGTTTCGTCGGCCAGCACGAAGTTGGCGGAGGTGTCGTAGCCCAGCAGGCGCGCGCGCTCGGCGCGCAGCTTCAGCACCTGCGAGACGATGGCGGTGTTGTCCCACTGGTTGCCGCGGCTGCCGCGGGCCACCGAGGCCTCGTGCAGGCGCTGGCGCAGCGCGCGGTTGGCCAGCTGTGCCTCCGCCGGCTGGCCGGTCGTGTTGAGCAGGGCGATCACGTACTTGCCGTCGAGCTTGCGCGCCTTGGCGGCCTCGGCGGCGGCGGCGATCTGCTCGTCGCTCATCCCGGCCAGCTCGTCGCGGCTGTCCACCACGATGGCGGAATCGTTCACTTCCGCCAGCACGTTCTGGTTGAACTGGGTGCCCAGCTTCGACATCTGCGTGTTGATGTCGCGGATGCGCGCCTTCTGCGCGTCGGTCAACGCGGCGCCGCCGCGCACGAAGTCCTCGTAGCGCTTTTCCAGCAGGCGCGTATCCACCGCATCCAGGCCCAGCGTGTCGCGGGCGTCGTACAGCTTCTTGATCCGCGCGAACAGCTTGGGATTGAGGGTGATCGCGTCGCGATGCGCGGAGAACTTCGGCGCGTACTCGGTCTGCAGCTTGTCGCGGGCGTCGTTCTTGTCGGTGCCCACCAGGTTGAAGAACACGTTGGTGGCGCGGTCCAGCAGCTGGCCGCTCTTCTCCATCGCCACGATGGTGTTCTGGAAGCTCGGCGCTTCCGGGTTGTTGGCGATCGCGTCCATCTCGCGCAACTGCTCGGCCATGCCGGCGTCGAAAGCGGGGGCGAAGTCGCTGTCCTGGATCTTGTCGAACTGCGGGTAGTTCAGGTCCAGCGTGCTGGGGGTGGCGAACGGGCCGCTGTAGGCGGTGGCGGTATGCATCGAAGTCGAAGCCTCCTGCTTCTTCGCGGCGTGGGCGGTGTTGGCGCCCAGGGCGGCGGCGATGGCGAGCGCGAGTGCGCAGGCAATGGGTGGTGTCATGTTTTCTGGGTCCGATGGTTCGACGGAAAGGGTGGCCGAGCAGGCTCGGCGCTACGCGTTTGCGCGCGCGCAAGGGTATCGCACACCCGTCGGCGGCAGGAGTGAAGGAGGTCAGGTATGGCCAACGGTCGATTGATTTTCCGCGGATTGCGGATAGGCTGGGTCAATCCCCCAGCGCCGCATTGCCGCGATCGAGCCGCCTCATGTCCACCGCATTCGATTTCGAGGCCATCGGCCTGGATGGAAGCCCCCAGCCGCTGTCCCAGTGGCGCGGCAAGGTGCTGCTGATCGTCAATGTCGCCAGCAAATGCGGGTTCACCCCGCAGTACGCCGGGCTGGAGGCGCTGTGGCGCGAGTACCGCGAGCGCGGGCTGGTGGTGCTGGGCTTTCCCTGCGACCAGTTCGGCCACCAGGAGCCTGGCGATGCGGACGAGATCCGCGAATTCTGTTCGCTGACCTACGACGTGAGCTTCCCGATGTTCGCCAAGGTCGAGGTGAACGGCGCCGGCGCGCATCCGCTGTGGCGGTGGCTGAAGAAGGAGAAAGGCGGCCTGCTGGGCATCGATGCGATCAAGTGGAACTTCAGCAAGTTCCTGGTCGGACGCGACGGCCGGGTGCTGGCGCGTTATGCGCCCACCGACAAGCCGGAATCGCTGGCCGGCGACGTCGAGGACGCGCTGGCATGACCCGGGAGACGCTGACCGGCGGCAGCTACCGGCTGGAGTTCGACTACCAGCCGCCGCTGCTGACCGTGCAGCTGCTGGGCGAGGTCGCGGCCGAGAAGAATCTGGAGACAACCCGCGAGTACTGGCAGTTCATCGCCGACCGGGTGTCGGCTTGCGGTGCCGACGCATTGCTGGTGCTGGATGCGCTGCCGGGCGAGGTGATGGGCGATGCCGACCTGGTCCGTTTTTTCAACGGCATGGCCGGGCTGGGGCTGGACGCGGTGCGGATCGCCTATGTCGAGGCCCGCACCGACCAGATGCCGCGGATCGAGTATGTCGAGCAGCTGGCGCTGGAACGCGGCTACCGGGTCCGCATGTTCGCCAACGAGCCGGAAGCCCGGCTCTGGTTGCGCTACGGCGGCGACTAGCGCCGGCAGGTGCCGGCCCGTCAGCGGTTACTTTTCGACGAACGCCCGCTCGAACACGTACTCGCCGGCGGTGCCGATCCGCGGCGAGGCGGTGAAACCGCGCGCATCGAGGATGCTGCGGAAATCCGCGAGCATCTGCGGACTGCCGCAGATCATCGCGCGGTCAAACGCCGGGTCCAGCGCGTCGAGACCCAGCGCGTCGGTGATCCTGTTCTGGTCCAGATGGTCGGTGATGCGGCCGCGATGATCACGGCCGCGATACTCGAATGCCTCGCGCGAGACCGCCGGGTAGTACAGCAGGCGGTCGCGGATCACCTCGCCGAGCAGCGCGTGGTTGGGCAGTTCGCGCTCGATGTAGTCGCGGTAGGCCAGATCCTCGGCGCCGCGCACGCCATGGCAGAGCACCACGCGTTCGAAGCGTTCGTAGGTTTCCGGGTCCTTGATCACCGACAGCCACGGCGCCAGCCCGGTGCCGGTGCCCAGCAGGTACAGGTTGCGGCCGGCGTGCAGGTCGGTGATCAGCAGCGTGCCGGTAGGCTTGCGGCCGATCAGGATGGTGTCGCCGGGTTTGACGTGCTGCAAGCGCGAGGTCAGCGGGCCGTCGGCCACCTTGATGCTGAAGAACTCCAGCTGTTCTTCCCAGTTGGCGCTGGCGATGGAGTAGGCGCGCATCAGCGGCTTGCGGCTGCCGTCCGGCTGTTCCACTTCCAGCCCGATCATCACGAACTGGCCGTTGTCGAAACGGAAGCCGTCGTCGCGGGTCGTGGTGAAGCTGAAGTAGGCGTCCGTCCAGTGACGGACATCGAGCACCGTTTCGGTGCCGAAGAGGGAGGCCATGCGCGTGGGGGGCTGCGGGGAGTAGTCGCCTATTTTACGTGGCGGCGCAGCATGGCGTTTGATCCGGGACAAATTGACCCGGATTTGCCATGGGCCGCGCCATGCTGCGTGCATGGATACCGCGGGCACGCTCTGGACCATCGGCCATTCCAACCGGCCGTGGGCGCAATTCGAATCCATGCTGGCCGAAGCCGGCATCGAGCGGTTGGTGGACGTGCGTCGCTTCGCCGGCTCGCGCCGCAACCCGCAGTTCTCGCGCGATGCGCTGCCGGCGGCGCTGGCCGTGGCCGGGATCCGCTACTGGCCGCTGCCGGCACTGGGTGGCCGCCGCAAGGCCGCGCCGGATTCGCCCAACACCGCGTGGCGGGTCGACGCCTTCCGCGCCTACGCCGACCACCTGGCCAGCCCCGGATACATCGAGGCACGCGAAGCGTTGATGGACGCGGCACGCAGTGAGCGCACCTGCGTGATGTGCGCCGAAGCGGTGTGGTGGCGCTGCCATCGCCGCCTGATCGCCGATGATTTCGTCGCCCGCGGCTGGACGGTGATGCACCTGCTGGGTCCCGGCAACGTCCAGCCGCACCTGCCCAATCCCGATGCGGTGATGGTGGATGGGGTGCTGCGCTATCCGGGGCCGCAGCCGTCACTGTCTTGATGCGGCCGGCGGCAGCAGCCGCAGCAGCTGGCCGTCGCTCTCGTCGGTCAGCACGTACACCTTGCCGTCCTTGCCCACCCGCACGTCGCGGATGCGGCTGTGCAGATCGCCGAGCAGGCGTTCTTCGGCAACGATGCGGTCGCCCTGCAGGCTCAGCCGGATCAGGCTCTGGCCGGCCAGTGCGCCCAGCAGCAGGCTGTCGTTCCACGCGCGTTGCGGGTGCCCGACCAGGAAGGCCATCCCCGACAGCGCCGGCGACTTCGCCCACACGTGGTAAGGCCGTTCCATCCCCGGCGCCTCGCGACCGCGGGTTTCCGCGTACGGGCGGTTGGTGAGGTAGTCCATGCCGTCGCTGATCACCGGCCAGCCGTAGTTCTTGCCGGCCTCGGGCAGGTTGATCTCGTCGCCACCGCGTGGCCCGTGCTCGCTCTGCCACAGCCGGCCGCTGCGCGGGTCCACCGCCATGCCCTGCATGTTGCGGTGGCCATAGCTCCAGATCGTGCGGCGGACGCCGACGCCGTCGGCGAACGGGTTGTCGGCCGGAATGCCGCCGTCCAGTTTGAGGCGCACGAGTTTGCCCTGCAGCACCTCGAGATCCTGCGCCAGTTCCTTCTGGTTGCGCTCGCCCTGGCTGATGAAGACGTGGCCACGGCCGTCGAAGGCGATCCGCGAGCCGAAGTGGTTCGGCCCCTTGAGCTTGGGGGTCTGCCGATAGATCACGCGCAGGTCGGATAGCGCGGCATCACCGAGGGTGGCAGTGGCTACGGCGGTGCCGGCGGTGCCGTCCGGGCCGGGTTCGGCGTAGCTCAGCCAGATGCGCCGGTTGCCGGCGAAGCCGGGATCGAGGACGACGTCCAGCAATCCGCCCTGGCCTTCGGCGAACACGGCCGGCACGCCGGCGAGGGGCGCCGACACCACGCCGTCGGCGGAGATCCGCCGCAGCCGCCCCGGCCGTTCGGTGACCAGAAAGCCGCCGTCCGGCAGCAGTGCCACCGCCCACGGATGCTCCAGCCCGCTGGCCACGGTTTCAATGCGCAGTTCGCCGGCTTGAGAGGCTTCGGTCTGCGGCGGGGCGGTGCTGGCGACGGGGGCGGGCCGGGCGCAGGCATTCAGCGCCAGTGGCAGCGCGAAGCAGAGAAGAAGTCGGGGAATTCGTTGCATGGCGGGATCTCCTTCTCTGGTGTCGCGCGGGGAGGGCGGGTCAACGGTAGCCGGCGGCCTGCAGTTCGAACAGCTCCGCATAG
>JANJSW010000086.1 GCA_024711415.1 Thermomonas sp.
ATCCGCGAGGAAGACGAGGTGCGTGCGGCGGTCGCCGCGACCGTCGATGCCTTCGGCGGCGTCGACATCCTGGTCAACAACGCCAGCGCGATCTGGCTGCGCGGGACGTTGGATACCCCCATGAAGCGCTTCGATCTGATGCAGCAGGTCAACAGCCGCGGCAGCTTCCTGTGCGCGCAGGCCTGCCTGCCGCATCTGCTCGACGCGCCGAACCCGCACATCCTCACCCTGTGCCCGCCGCCTTCGCTGGAACCGAAGTGGTGGGGCCCGCACACCGCCTACACGCTGGCGAAAATGGGCATGAGCTTCGTCACGCTGGGCCTGGCCGCCGAATTCGGCCCGCGCGGCGTGGCGGTGAACGCGCTGTGGCCGCGCACCCTGATCGCCACCGATGCACTGAACATGATCCCCGGCGTCGACGCCGGCAACGGCCGCAAGCCCGAGATCATGGGTGACGCCGCGCACGCCGTGCTGACCCGCGAGGCCGCCGGTTTTTCCGGCAACTTCCTGATCGACGACCAGGTGCTGCGCCAGGCCGGCATCAGCGACCTGTCCGGTTACGCGCAGGACCCGTCGATGCCGCTGCTGCCGGATCTCTATATCGATCCCTGAACCGGGCTTCGTGGGATCATCTTGCGATCCCCCCGAACGGAATCCAGCCATGAAATACCTGCACACGATGGTGCGCGTACGCGATGTCGCAGCGTCGCTGCGCTTCTACTGCGAAGGCCTGGGCCTGCGCGAAACCCGCCGCATGGAAAACGAAGCGGGCCGCTTCACCCTGATCTTCCTCGCCGCCGATGAAAGCCCGGACGCGGAGATCGAGCTGACCTACAACTGGGACGCCGACGAGGACTACGGCAGCGCCCGCAACTTCGGCCACCTTGCGTTCCGCGTCGCCGACATCTACGCCACCTGCCAGCACCTGCTGGACATGGGCTACACCATCAACCGTCCGCCGCGCGACGGCCACATGGCGTTCGTGCGCTCGCCGGACCTGGTCTCGGTGGAGCTGCTGCAGGACGGCCATCTGCCGCCACGGGAGCCGTGGGTGTCGATGCCGAACACGGGAGTCTGGTGAGATGGCCCGCGACGCGAGCGTGGAGGAGCTGCTGGCGCTTGGGCGCGACGTGCTGCTGCCGGTGTACCGCCAGCGCGAGATGATCCTGGAGCGCGGGCAGGGTGCGCGCGTCTGGGACAGCGAAGGCCGCGAGTACGTGGACTTCGGCGCCGGCATCGCCGTCTGCAGTCTCGGCCACTGCAACCCGGAACTGACCGCCGCGCTGGTGGAGCAGGCCGGCAGGCTCTGGCATACCAGCAACGTGTTCTACAGCGAACCGCCGCTGCGGCTGGCGCAGGAACTGGTGGCGGCCTCGCGCTTCGCCGAGCGTGCGTTCCTGTGCAGTTCCGGCGCCGAGGCCAACGAGGCGGCGATCAAGCTGGTGCGCAAATGGGCCGCATCGCACGGGCGCGGACCGGAGCGCCGCGTCATCGTCACCTTCCGCGGCAGCTTCCACGGCCGCACGCTGGCGGCCGTCACCGCCACCGCGCAGCCGAAGTACCAGGAAGGCTTTGATCCGCTGCCCGGCGGCTTCCGCTATGTCGATTTCAACGACATCGGCCAGCTGGAAGCGGCGATGGCCGGCGGCGACGTGGCCGCGGTGATGCTGGAGCCGGTGCAGGGCGAAGGCGGGGTGATGCCGGCCGCGCCCGGTTACCTGCAGGCGGTGCGCGCGCTGTGCGACCAGCACAAGGCACTGCTGGTGCTGGACGAGATCCAGTGCGGCATGGGCCGCAGCGGCGCGCTGTTCGCGCACTGGCAGGACGGCGTCACGCCGGACATCGTGACGCTGGCCAAGGCCTTGGGTGGCGGCATGCCGATCGGTGCGCTGCTGGCCGGTCCGAAGGTCGCGCAGGCGATGCAGTTCGGCGCCCACGGCACCACCTTCGGTGGCAACCCGCTGGCATCGGCGGTGGCGCGCGTGGCGCTGGGCCGGCTGGGATCCGCCGAGATCGCCGCCAACGTGGCGAAACAGTCGCAGGCGATCCGCGACGGCATCGAAGCGATCAACCGCGACCTCGGGCTGTTCGCCGAGGTGCGCGGCCGCGGCCGGATGCTGGGCGCGGTGCTGAAGCCGGAACATGCAGGCAAGGCGGGCGCGATCGGTGACCTTGCCGCGGCGCATGGCCTGCTGCTGCTGCAGGCCGGCGCGGACGTGCTGCGCTTCGTGCCGGCGCTCAACATCGGCGATGCCGATGTCGCGGAAGGGTTGGCGCGGCTGCGCAAGGCGCTGGACGCTTTCGTCGCCGGCTGAGTCCTCAGCCCAACGCCTGCTGGAAGTCGGCGACCAGGTCGTCGCCGTCTTCCAGACCCACCGACACCCGCAGCAGGTTTTGCGGCGACCGCGGGTTCGGGCCTTCCACCGAGGCGCGGTGTTCGACCAGCGATTCGCAGCCGCCCAGCGAGGTGGCATTGGTGAAGATGCGCAGCCTGCCGGCCACTGCCAGCGCGGCTTCGCGGCCGCCGCGCAGCTCGACGCTCAGCATTGCGCCGAAATCGCGCATCTGGCGCGCCGCCACGGCATGGCCGGGATGCGCGGGCAAGCCCGGCCAGTTCACCCGTTCCACCGCAGGATGC
This sequence comes from Thermomonas sp., assembly GCA_024711415.1. Lineage (GTDB taxonomy): Bacteria > Pseudomonadota > Gammaproteobacteria > Xanthomonadales > Xanthomonadaceae > Thermomonas. The sequence goes on from JANJSW010000086.1 coordinate 2,639, forward strand.
GTGGCAAGGAATTCGGCCAGTCTGCGTGCGTTCGCGCAGTGCATCGCCATGCGCGCGCCCAGCGAGCGGCAGCCGCGAAGGATCAGCCAGGCGCTGAACGGTGCCAGCACCGCGCCGGTGACGTGCAGGCGGTGGGCCACCTTGTTCGCGAAGTCGTCGGCGCGGGCGAACACCAGCGCGCCGCCCAGCACGTCGCTGTGGCCGCCGAAATACTTGGTGGTGGAGTGCATCACGATGTCGGCGCCCAGCGCCAGCGGGCGCTGCAGCAGCGGGGTGGCGAAGGTGTTGTCGACGACCATCAACGCACCGGCCGCGTGGCCGATGTCCGCGAGCGCCGCGATGTCGCAGACCTTCAGCAGCGGGTTCGACGGCGTTTCGATCCACAACATCGCCAGCGGCGTGGCGCAGGCCGCGCGCACCGCGTCGAGGTCGGCCATGTCCACGGTTTCGACGACCAGGCCGCGTTCCGGCAGGAACTCGCCGAACAGCATGCGCAGGCCGCTGTAGCAGTCGTCCGGGAACAGCACGCGGCTGCCGGCGGGCAGCGATTCCAGCAGGGTGGTCATCGCCGCCATGCCCGATGCGAAGGTCAGCGCGGTCGCGCCGCCTTCCAGCGCGACCAGCGCTTCGCGCAGGCGGTCGTTGGTGGGGTTGCCCTCGCGTTGGTACTCGTAGCCGGCGATGCGTTCGCCAGCGGGACCATGGCGGAAGGTGGTGGCCAGGTGGATCGGCGGCGCCACCGCGCCGGTGGCGGGGTCGGCATGGTTGCCGGCGTGGACGGCCAGGGTGCAGGGGCGGTGCGTGGTCATCGTGAGCCTCAATCGTGTGGGGGCAGGGCTTCGCCGCATTTGCGGCAGAACCAGGCGTCGTCGTCGTGTTCGCCGAGGCTGCACTGCGGGCAGCGCAGCTGCACGCGGCCGCGCGCACGCATGGTGCGGGCCAGCTCGGCGGTGTAGATGCCGGTGGGCACCACGATGATGCTGTAGCCGATGATGATCAGCGTCGAGGTCAGGAAACGCCCCAGCCCGGTGGCCGGCGACAGATCGCCGTAGCCCACCGTCGCCATGGTCACTATCGCCCAGTACATGCCGGTGGGGATGCTGACGAAACCGTGTTCCGGGCCCTCGACCACGTACATCAGCGCGCCGAAGATCACCGCGATGGTCAACAGGGTCAGCACGAAGATCAGGATCTTGCGCCGGCTGCGGATCAGCGCGTGGGTGAGCAAGCCGGCTTCGTCGGAATACTTGACCAGCTTGAGCACGCGGAAGATGCGCAGCAGCCGCAGGATGCGGATCACCGTCAGCGACGCGCTGGCGGGGAACAGCAGGGACAGGAAGGTCGGCAGGATCGCCAGCAGGTCGACGATGCCGAGGAAGCTGCGCGCATAGCGCAGCGGCTCGCGCAGCACCCATATCCGCGCCGTGTACTCCAGCGCGAACAGCAGGGTGAACACCCACTCAGCCAGGTACAACGGGAAGTGCCAGCGTGCCTTCACCTCCGGGTCGCTGTCCAGCAGCACCACCAGCACGCTGGCCAGGATCACCCCGATCAGCGCCAGATCGAAATTGCGCTCGCCGCGGCTCTCGTGGTGGAACATCAATCGGTACAGCCGGAAGCGCCATCCTTCGCGGCTGGCTGGCTGGTGGATGGGGGTGAAGAAATCGCCCCCGCCCGTACCCGTCTGCGGCTTGTCGTCCACGGCGCGGGTCAGATCGCGGCGAAGGCGGCGCGTGCCGCGTCGATGGTGGCCTTGATCGCTGCATCGTCGTGCGCGGCGGACAGGAAGCCCGCTTCGAATGCCGACGGCGCCAGGTACACCCCGCGCTCTCGCATGGCGTGGAAGAAGCGGTTGAACGCGGCGCTGTCACAGGCCATCGCCTGCGCGAAGGTGTCCACTTTGTCCGCGCTGAAGAACAGGCCGAACATGCCGCCCACGCGCTGGGTGGTGAAGGCGACGCCGGCATCGCGCGCGGCGGCCTCCAAGCCGTCGCACAGCGCATTCGTCTTCGCTTCCAGCGCGTCGTGGAAGCCGGGCGCCTGCACCAGCTCCAGCATCGCAAGGCCCGCTGCCATTGCCACGGGATTTCCGCTCAGCGTGCCAGCCTGGTAGATCGGGCCGGCCGGTGCGATCTGCTGCATCAGTTCGCGGCGGCCGCCATAGGCGCCCACCGGCATGCCGCCGCCGATCACCTTGCCGAAGGTGGAAAGGTCCGGCGTCACCCCGTAGCGCGCCTGCGCGCCACCCAGCGCGACGCGGAAGCCGGTCATCACCTCGTCGAAGATCAGCAACGCGCCGTGCCGCGTGCACAGGGCGCGCAGGTGCTGCAGGTAGCCGTCGCGCGGCGGCAGGCAGTTGGCGTTGCCGACCACCGGTTCGATGATCAGCGCGGCGATGTCGCCGCCGCACTCGTCGAACAGCGAAGTGGCAGCTTCGAAATCGTTGTACGGCAGGGTCAGGGTGAGGTCGGCCAGCGCCTTCGGAACGCCCGGCGACGTAGGCACGCCGAAGGTCAGCGCGCCGCTGCCGGCCTTGACCAGGAACGAGTCGCCGTGGCCGTGGTAGCAGCCCTCGAACTTGACGATGCGGCTGCGCCCGGTGGCGCCGCGCGCCAGTCGGATCGCCGACAGCGTGGCCTCGGTGCCGGAGTTCACCATGCGTACCATCTCGCAGCTCGGGATCAGCCGGGCGATGGTTTCCGCCATCGTCACTTCCAGCGGATTGGGCGTGCCGAAGCTGAGGCCGTTGCGTGCGGTTTCGATCACCGCCTCCAGCACCTTCGGATGGTTGTGGCCGACGATCATCGGCCCCCACGACCCCACGTAGTCGATGTAGCGGTTGCCATCCACGTCGAACAGATACGGGCCGTCCGCGCGCTGCACGAAAAACGGCTCGCCGCCCACCGACTTGAACGCACGCACCGGCGAGTTGACGCCGCCGGGCATCAGTTGCTGGGCGCGGGAAAACAGATTGTGGGAGCGTTCGGTGCTGATCGGCATGGCGGGTCTTCGGAAGTGGTGTGGGGGTGGCGGGCGGCTTCCGCCACCCGATGCAGGATGGGACAATCGCGGCCCGCCCGCCAATTATCGCCCCGATGTCGACTCCCGGTCCCGATCGTCCCTATCGCAGCTGGATGTGCGTGGTCTGCGGCCACGTCTATGACGAGGCGCAAGGGGCCCCGGAAGACGGCATTCCGCCGGGCACGCGCTGGGAAGACGTGCCGGACACGTGGACGTGCCCGGACTGCGGCGTGACCAAGGACGACTTCGAACTCTACGAAGGCTGATCGCCTTCGCGCGCGGTTGGCGTCAGCGCGCCGGCGTCGGAATCCCGGGGCCGAAGGTAAGCGTGGCGCCGTCCTGCAGCTTGAGCTTCTCGGCCTGTCCGGCATTGAGTTCTAGCACGTAGCGCGCGGGCGCGTTGCTGGGATACGAAGGGCATGCATCGCCCAACGAGCAGGGCGGTACGTCGCGCTGCTGCGCCACCAGTTTGCGGTCGTTGTCGAAGTACAGGATGTCCAGCGCGATCCTGGTGTTCTTCATCCAGTACGCCTGCGGCTCCTGCGCGTCGTGGATGAACAGCATGCCGCGGTCTTCGGCCATCGCATCGCGGAACATCAGGCCGCGTGCGCGCTCGGCATCGTCGTCCGCCAACTCCACGGAAAAGCGCTGTCCGGCCAGCTCCACCCAAGGCTGGCTGGCACCAGCGCAGCCGGACATCGCGCAGGCGAGAAGCGGCAGGAAGACGATGCGACGCATGGGCGAGCTCCAACGAATCGAAAGCGCGCACCTTGCGCGCGATGCACGCGATTCGTCAACACGTCAAGACTTCCCAATCGATCGAATGGGGTGCAAGATGCGCCCCCTCGCCGCCGTCGGTTGATTGCGGAGGCGGGGCAGGGAAGTGAAGCGGTCCGGGTGTTGACAGAGGTTGTAACCCGGGTATGATTCGCGGCCCTCCTGCGGACGGTTCGCCGGAAGCGGGAAGCGGAAAAAAAGTTCGTCACGGGGTGTTGACAGCAATGCAAACCCCTGTATGATGGGCGGCTCACTCGGACGCTACGGCGCTGAGGGGAAACGGGAAGGGCGCTGAGGCCGGCCCCGAAGATCTTTGACAGTGTGCGCAGGTGACTTGTGCGGGCGTCTGGTGATGGATGGTTGTCCATAGCAGACGTTCGAACAGAACCTCAATTCTTATAAGTATTTGTACGCAAGTACAACGTACAGCGAGTAATTGAGTCTGGTCGGGCTCTGCATTTCGAAGCATTAGAGGATTCGTCCTCGAAAACTTTAAGTGAAGAGTTTGATCCTGGCTCAGAGTGAACGCTGGCGGCAGGCCTAATACATGCAAGTCGAACGGCAGCACAGCAGAGCTTGCTCTGTGGGTGGCGAGTGGCGGACGGGTGAGGAATACATGGGAATCTGCCCAGTCGTGGGGGATAACGTATGGAAACGTACGCTAATACCGCATGCGCCCTACGGGGGAAAGCCGGGGACCTTCGGGCCTGGCGCGATTGGATGAGCCCATGTTCGATTAGCTAGTTGGCGGGGTAAAGGCCCACCAAGGCGACGATCGATAGCTGGTCTGAGAGGATGATCAGCCACACTGGGACTGAGACACGGCCCAGACTCCTACGGGAGGCAGCAGTAGGGAATATTGGACAATGGGCGCAAGCCTGATCCAGCCATGCCGCGTGAGTGAAGAAGGCCCTCGGGTTGTAAAGCTCTTTTGTCCGGAAAGAAAAGCATTCGGTTAATACCCGGGTGTTCTGACGGTACCGGAAGAATAAGCACCGGCTAACTTCGTGCCAGCAGCCGCGGTAATACGAAGGGTGCAAGCGTTACTCGGAATTACTGGGCGTAAAGCGTGCGTAGGTGGTTTGTTAAGTCTGATGTGAAAGCCCTGGGCTCAACCTGGGAATGGCACTGGATACTGGCAAGCTAGAGTGTGGCAGAGGGTAGTGGAATTCCTGGTGTAGCAGTGAAATGCGTAGAGATCAGGAGGAACATCCGTGGCGAAGGCGACTGCCTGGGCCAACACTGACACTGAGGCACGAAAGCGTGGGGAGCAAACAGGATTAGATACCCTGGTAGTCCACGCCCTAAACGATGCGAACTGGATGTTGGGTGCAATTTGGCACGCAGTATCGAAGCTAACGCGTTAAGTTCGCCGCCTGGGGAGTACGGTCGCAAGACTGAAACTCAAAGGAATTGACGGGGGCCCGCACAAGCGGTGGAGTATGTGGTTTAATTCGATGCAACGCGAAGAACCTTACCTGGCCTTGACATGTCCGGA
>JANJSW010000138.1 GCA_024711415.1 Thermomonas sp.
TCACCGGCTCGAAGCGGGCGAAATTCGCCGCCGACGGCGCGGTACCGTCATCGATCATCCGGCTGCGCAGCGACATCTGGCCGGCGCGGACGTCACCCTCCAGCGCCTCTTCATCCAGCGATGCCGACAGCTCGGTCATCAGCTGCTCGCGTACGTAGGCGGAAACCGGCGTCCAGCCATCGGCGGTGGGAATCAGCTGCTCTGCCGCCAGCATCTGCTGCAGCTGCGGCAGCCATACGAAGCGCTCGACCAGCGGGGCGCCGTGCGCCCCCCCGGTGTAGGTACTGCCGTCGGCCGCCACCGCCACCACCCGCGGCGTCTCCACCACCATGCTGAACTGCAGGCTCAGGTCATAGGGCGCGCGCGGTTTGATCCCCTTGAGTCCGGCCACCGCCTGCATCAGCTCGGCGCGCGCCGCCTCGGCATAGGCGTGCAGCGCCTGCGCCAGGGGCGGATAGGCAGCCGCCCGCGCCGGGTAGCTGATCCCGACGATGTAACCCGGGGTGGTTTCGATCACGTCCTGCAGCACCACCGGGGCCGCGGGCCCCGCGGGCACAGCGGCCTCTCCCGGCGGGGGTGTGACAGCAGCCGGCGGGGCATCGTCGCGTTTGCAGCCCGCCAGCAGCGCCAGCAGCAGCACCGGGATGGCGGCACGTGGTTTCAGACGGGGGAAATCGCTCATGGCGGAACAGGGGTCGGGGGAATGGGGCCGGTGGCCGCGCGCATAGTTTGGCATGCACGCCGCGAACGCCCATCACCAACGTCGCGCCCACGCATGCGAATTCGCCATGCCCCGGAAACGACAAAGCCCGGCCGGAGCCGGGCTTTGCGCGCGCCAAGGCGCAGGCGAATTACATCGCCTGCACTTCGTCGGCCTGCAGGCCCTTCTGGCCCTGCACAACCTTGAAGGAGACCTTCTGGCCTTCCTGCAGGGACTTGAAGCCGGTGCCCTGGATCGAGCGGAAGTGGACGAAAACGTCCGGGCCGCTTTCCGGGGTGATGAAGCCGAAGCCCTTGGCGTCGTTGAACCACTTGACGGTGCCGGTCTGACGATCAGACATGTTGTTACTCCATTGAACAGTTGGTCATGTAAACACGGCTGGCGATGCCGGCCGCGACTGTCGAGCAAGGGGTAACGCACACGATGAGCGGATCACGACGGATCTACCACATCGGGTCACGATGTACCGTGATCCCGCTTGAAACAGTGGGCGAACCTTAACCTGTTTTTGACGGGAAAAGCGCATTCCGGCAAAGATTTTTTTTGGCCGGTCGTTTTTGCCTACCAGTCGGCGTGATCGGGCAGCAAACCGCGCAGTTCCGCGTCGGTCAGGTTGCGCCACTGGCCGGGCTTGAGGTGGCCCAGCTTGACGTTGCCGATCCGCGCCCGGTGCAGCTGCTTCACCCGGTAGCCGAAGTGGGCCGCCATCAGCCGGATCTGCCGGTTCAGGCCCTGGGTCAGCACGATGCGGAAGCCGAACCGGCCCAGCCGGCCGGTCTTGCATGGCAGGGTGGCCTCGCCGTGCACCGGCACCCCGCCGCGGGCCATGGCGCGCAGGAACTCGTCGGTGACCGCGTTGTTCACCGCCACCAGGTATTCCTTTTCCAGCTTGTTCTCGGCGCGCAGGATGCGGTTGACGATGTCGCCGTTGCTGGTCAGCAGGATCAACCCCTCGGAATCCTTGTCCAGCCGGCCGATCGGGAAGATCCGCTGCTCGTGGCCGACGAATTCGACGATGTTGCCCTTGACCGCCTCGTCGGTGGTGCAGGTGATGCCCACCGGCTTGTTCAGGGCGATGTACACGTGCCGGCGCTTGCCCTTGGCGGCAACGCGGGCCGCCAGCGGGTTGCCATCGATGCGGACCTCGTCGCCCTCCCCGACCTCGGCGCCGATGCGGGCGCGAATGCCGTTCACGGTGACGCGCCCCTCGGCGATCAGGCGGTCGGCCTCGCGGCGGGAGCAGTGGCCGGTATCGGCGATGTGTCGGTTGAGGCGCATGGGGCGGGCATTCTACCCGCCCGGGGCGGCTCAGGCGCGCAGGACGTCGAATTCCGGGTGCCGGCGCATCCACGCGTCGGCGTAGGAGCACTGCGGATCGACCTTGAGGCCGGCATCGCGGGCATAGGCCAGCGCCGTCCGCACCAGCTCGCTGGCGATGCCGCGGCCGCCGATCTCCGGCGGCACGATGGTATGGGTGATGGTCATGCGGCCCTCGTCCTCGATGTAGTCGAGGTGCGCGGTATGGCCCTCGGCCTGGGTGACGAACCGCTGTTCGGGGACTTCGTGCAGGATTTCGGTCATGGCTGGACTCCGTCGTTGCGGCGCCTATCCCAGCAGGCTGCGCGTGAAGTGGCCGGCAACGCCGGGCCGCAGCAGCAGGGTGAACAGCACGCCATAGGCCGCGCCCCACAGGTGCGCGCTGTGGTTGACGTTGCCACCGCCGCGCCGATCCATCCAGATGCTGTAGCCGACGTAGAGGATCGCGAACAGGAAGGCCGGGACCGGAAGCGGGATCGGGAAGATGATCAGCTTCGACCACGGGTCGAACAGGATCGCCGCGAACAGCACCGCCGCCACCCCGCCGGAAGCGCCCAGGCTGCGGTAGTTCGGGTCGCGCTGGTGCTTCATGTAGGTCGGCAGGATCGAGACCACGATCGCCGACAGGTAGAACAGCAGGTAGCCGACCGGCGAGATCCATTCGGAGAACACCCGCTCCACCTGCATGCCGAACGACCACAGGGTGATCATGTTGAACAGCAGGTGGGTCCAGTCGGCGTGGATGAAACCGTAACCCAGCAGGCGGTCGTACTGGCGGTTGCGGGTGACCGCTGGCGGCCACAGGATCAGCCGGCCCAGCAGGCGCTGGTCGTTGAAGGCGCGCCAGCTGACCAGCACGGTGACAGCGATGATGGCGAGGGTGAACATCGGTCAGGCGGCCCGGTAGTTGTCCTGCATCGGGTAGGTGCGCGCGTAGGCGGCAAAGGCCAGCGCGGCCACGAACGCGAACGCGGCGAAGAAGAACATCAGCACCGCGTTCTCGCTGTAGCCGGTGGCGGCGATCTTCGCGGTGACCACGTCGTTGCGCACGGCCGCATTGGTCAGCAGCACCCACAGGCTGCCGAAGGTGCTGGTGAGGTACCAGAACGCCATGATCACGCCCTTCATCGCCACCGTGGCCTGGCTGTAGGCGAACTCCAGCGCAGTGGCCGAGACCAGCACCTCGCCGAAGGTCAGCAGCAGGTAGGGCCAGGTCTGCAGCGCCAGCGAGGTCGGCGCGCCACTGTCGATCTTCAGCTGGATCAGGCCCGCGATGATCCACGCGATGCCGGAGAACGCGATGCCCCAGCCCATCCGCCGCAGCGGGGTGGGCTCGAAGCCGATCCGGCGCAGCGCCGGGTACAGCAGCATGTTGTTGAACGGGATCAGCAGCATGATCAGCAGCGGGTTCAGCGCCTGCATCTGCCCGGCTTCCTTGACCAGCCAGCTCGGCCACCACCACGCCTCGTGAGGCACGCTCATCGCCTTGCCCTGGATTACCCAGGTGCTGGCCTTCTGGTCGAACAGCGACCAGAACGGGGTGGTCAGGGCGAACACGATCAGGATCCGCAGCACCGCGCGCACGCCGTCCACCGCCGCATCCGGGTGCAGCCCACGGGCACGCTCCAGCTGCATCGACACGCCGATCCCGCCGAACGCGATCAGCGCGCCCAGCGCCAGGCAGGCGGTGATGACGAAGTGGAAATCGGCCGGCCAGAACGGCAGGGCGACCCCGAACACCGCCTGCAGCAGCCAGCACCCCAGCATGGCCGCGGCCAGCAGTGCGCCGGCCCCCGCCACCAGCAGGCCGGGCCTGCCCTGCCCCGGCGCCTGCGCCAGCAGCGCGCTGCGCGCGACGTTGAGGAAGGAATGCGGGTCTTCGCCGCGGGTGGGCGGCACCCGCACGTACTGCCTGCGGCCCAGCCAGAAGATGAAGGTCGCGATGAACATCAGCACGCCCGGGATGCCGAACGCCACCGCCGGGCCGAAGTTGCGCAGGAACAGCGGCATCAGCAGCGAGGCGAAGAAGCTGCCGAAGTTGATCGTCCAATAGAAGCCGTCGAACACCAGTTTCGCTAGGTGCTTGTTGGCCTGGGTGAACTGGTCGCCGCAGAAACTGACCACCAGCGGCTTGATCCCGCCGCTGCCCAGCGCGATCAGGAACAGGCCGGTGTAGAAGCCGTTGCGGCTGTCCTCGAACAGCGCCAGGCAGGCATGGCCGGCGCAGTAGATCAGCGAGAACCACAGCACGGTGTTGTATTTGCCGAAGTAGCGGTCGGACAGCCAGCCGCCCAGCAGCGGGAAGAAATACACCCCGATAACGAAGCTGTGGAACACGTCCTTGGCGACACCCTGCCGCTCCGCCTCCGGCACATAGGCCAGGATCACGCTGCTGACCAGGAACTGCACCAGGATGTTGCGCATCCCATAGAAGCTGAAGCGCTCGCAGGCTTCGTTGCCGATGATGAAGGGAATCTGCCGGGGCAGGCGTGCGGTCGAAGCGGCCGTCGTCTGGCTCATGCGTGGCTCGTTGCTGGAGTTGCGGGAAGACTAACCGATGCGGGCCTCAGGCCCACTCGCTCAGCCCTTCGCGTGCGTACAGGGCCTTGAACGTGGGGCGCGCCTTCATCCGCTGCGCCAGCGCGGCCAGCCGCGGCGCATCGGTGGCCGGCGACGGCGAATTGCGCGACCAGCGCATCAACATCACCAGGTAGAAGTCCGCCACGCATGGCGCATCGCCCAGCAGGTAGGGACCATGGGCCTGCAGGTGCGCGTCGATCCGCTGCCAGTGCGCGCCCAGCCGCCGCGCGCAGTGCGCATGCACTGCCTCGGCATTCGCCTCGCCCGCCACCTCGCCCGGATACCACCACTGCCGCAGCAACGGCTGCACTTCGTTGGCCAGGTTGAACATCCATTGCAGGAAGTCCAGCCGCCGCGGATCACCGGCCGCCGGCATCAGCCCCGCCTGCGGGTGGGTTTCGGCCAGCCACAGCGCCAGTGCCGCCGCCTCGTGCTGCGGCTTGCCGTCGATCACCAGCGTCGGCACCACGCCGTTCGGGTTCAGCGCCAGGTAGTCGGGCGACTTCTGCTCGCGACTGGCGAAGTCCACCAACCGCAAGTCGTGCGGAATCTCCAGTTCCAGCAGCAGCCAATGGACGAGGAAGCTGGCGGAACCGGGGGCGTAGTAGAGGGTCGCGGACATGGTGGGGATCCCGTGGCAAGACGCCGCATCTTCGCACGCCACCCGCCACGACTTCCGGCAGGCAACGGGCGGATTGCGCTGGGCTACCATCGGCCGGTTCATCCGGAGACCCACGATGCGTCGCAACCTGCTCGCCCTTGCCCTGCTCTCCATCGCCACCGCCGCCGTCCCCGCCGCGCACGCGGCCAAGCCCGACCTGACCACGGTGGCCGAGCGCAGCGGCTACCGGCAGACCGGGCGCTACGACGAAGTGATCGCGCTGTGCGAGGCCTACCAGCAGGCCTACCCGCAGGCGGTGCGCTGTTTCGATTTCGGCACCAGCCCGCAGGGCCGGCCGATGAAGGCGATGGCGGTGTCCACCCGCGGCGCGCTGACGCCGGAGGACGCACGGGCGCAGAACCTGCCGGTGGTGCTGGCGCAGGGCGGGATCCACGCCGGCGAGATCGACGGCAAGGACGCCGGCTTCGGACTATTGCGCGACCTGCTGCGCGGCAAGGCCGGCAAGGGCCTGCTGGACAAGGCCGTGCTGCTGTTCGTGCCGGTGTTCAACGTCGATGGCCATGAAAACTTCAGGGCCTGGAACCGCCCCAACCAGCGCGGCCCCGAGCAGATGGGCTTCCGCACCACCGCGCAGCGCTACAACCTCAACCGCGACTACGTGAAGGCCGACGCACCTGAAATGCGCGCGATGCTGGCGCTGGTCAACGCCTGGGACCCGCTGGTGGCGCTGGACCTGCACGTCACCGACGGCGCCAAGTTCCGCCACGACATCTCCATCACCGGCGAGCCGATCAACTCCGGCGACCAGGCGCTGCGCGCGGCCGGGCGCGGATTCCGCGACGGCATCATCGAGAAGCTCAAGCAGCGCGGCTCGCTGCCGGTGGCGTTCTATCCCAGCTTCGAGGAAGAGGACGACCCGGCCTCGGGCTTTGCCGATGGCGTCAGCACGCCGCGCTTCTCGCACGGCTATTTCCCGCTGCGCAACCGCGTCGGCATCCTGGTCGAGACCCATTCCTGGCAGCCCTACCCCAACCGCGTGCGCGCCACCTACAACACCGTGCTGGCCGCGCTGGAGCTGGCCGCCGAGCACGGCCCGCAGTGGCGCCAACTGGAGCTGGAGGCCGATGCCCGCGCCGCCGCACTGGGTGGGCAGCCGGTAGCGCTGGACTACGCCACCACCGATGCCAAGCGCTTCATCGAATTCCTGGGCTACGCCTACACCCGCACGCCGTCGGAGATCTCCGGCGCCAGCATGACCCGCTACGACGAGCGCACCCCGCAGCTGTGGATGCTGCCGCTGCGCGACACGGTCGTGCCCGGGCGCAGCGTGCCGGCGCCGATGGGTGGCTACGTGGTGCCGCCGGAACATGCCGCGCGGGTGGGCGAGCAGCTGCGCGTGCACGGCATCGACTTCCGCACCCTCGCCGCCGCCACGCCGCAGGCCGCGGTGGAAGCCTTCGACGCCGACAGCGTGAAGTTCTCGCCGACGTCGGTGGAAGGCCACCAGCGCGCCACCGTGTCCGGCGTCTGGAAACCGACCGTGGCCGATCTCGCCCCCGGCGCCCTGTTCGTCCCCATCGCCCAGCCGAAGGCGCGCCTGCTGATGGCGATCCTGGAGCCGCTGGCGCCGGATTCGATGGTCGCCTGGGGGGCGTTCAACAACAGCTTCGAACAGAAGGAATACATGGAGGCCTACGTGGCCGAGGAGCAGGCCAGGCTGATGCTGGCGCGCGACCCGGCGCTGAAGGCCGAGTTCGAGAAGAAGCTGAAGGACGACCCGGAGTTCGCCGGCAATCCCCGCGCGCGGCTGGACTTCTTCTACCGCCGCCACCCGGCCTGGGATGCGGGCTACAACCGCTACCCGGTGCTGCGGACCCATCAGGCCTACTGAGTGCGGATCCGCGCGCTGCTGCTGGCGTCGGTGCTGTACCTCGCTGGTGGCGGCGCCCCCACATTTGCAAGTGCGCCCGAGGCGCGCGTGCTGTTTGTGGGCAACAGCCAGACATATGTCGGCAACCTACCCGCGGTGTTTTCCGCAATGGCGAACGCGAACGGCCATGCGGTCGCAAGCGACATGATTGTTCGCGGTGGCGCGACGCTCACCGATCGCCTGAACGACGGCACCATTGCCAAGGCACTGGACAAGCGTCGCTACGTCGCGCTGGTGCTTCAGGAGCGCGGCGGCGACCTGATCTGCGCGTTCGGCCAGCGATCCTGCACAAGCGCCAGGGCGTCACTTGCCACCATCGCACGCATGGCAAAAGCGAAGGGTGTCACCAGCATCGTCCTGCTCGGCACCTATCAGTCGGCAGCCATGCCTTCCAGAGCGCTTGCCGAACAGGAAGCTGCAGCAGCCGCCGAAGCGGGCATTGCCCATGTGGAGGTGTCGCAGACGTTGAGGTGCGTTGTGGAAGCCCAACCTTCCCTTGCCTGGCTCCATGCCGATGGCAGCCACCCGGGCAAGGACCTGACGCTGCTGAAGGCGATGCTGCTGCACCGCCAGCTGTTCGGCACCCTGCCGGCCCCGCGATCCGTGCTCGTGAGCGCACCCGTCTATGGCGTACAGAGCGGACTGACCGAAACTCTGCGCGCCGCCGATGCCCCCGCACCCAAAGCAGGAACCCGAAGGGCCGTTCACTTTCCAGCTGAGTCGATAAGCCTGTTGCTGGACGCGTTGGCTTCCGAGCGATAGCGCATCCGTTCCCTCGCGCACCTCAGCTCAGCAATTCTCGTACTTCCAGTTGCGCCGCTTGCCTTCGGCCATCCATTCGATGGCCTGCGCCAGGCGCTTGGCGCGGGTTTCCTCGCGCTTGGCCTCGACGATCCATTCGATGTATTCGCGTCGGCAGCCCGGCGGGAAGGCGTCGAACGTCGCTTTCGCCGCATGATTGTTCTCCAGCGCGGCGGCAAGGTCTGCGGGCGTTTCCGGCGGCGGTTTCGGCGCTGTCTTGCGCGCAGGCGATTTCACCCCGGCCTCGTTGAGCTGCATCGCCTTGCGCAGGTGCGCCAGCAGGGTCCGGTCCGGCGGCAGGTCCTGCAGCGAGGTCATCTTGCCGTAGCTGCCCATGCCGTCACGCGGCTCGCCTTCGCCCACCACCAGCGCGTGCTTCCAGAATCCGAATGAAGCGTGCTGCTTGAACGCCGCCATCCCGCACAGGATGCCGCCGGCATGACTGAAGCTGGGCATGCCCCATTTGATCGACTCCTCGATCCCCGGACAGGCCGCGTGCACCAGCTCGCGCACATGGCGCAGGATCGGCTGCGCGAACGGCGCGGCGCGTTCGATGTAGGCGTCGATGCGGGGGTCGCGGGCCATGCGCTTGCCTGCCTTGGGAGTCCGCGCCATTCTGCACCCACCTCCCATCTGCAGCACGCGCCCATGCGGCTACGCAATCCGATCGTCTGGCTGCTGCTGGCGCTCACCCTTGCGGCCGGCTGGCAGCAGTGGCGCGCGCAGCAGCATGCCCCGGCGACACCGCACGATTCCCCCGCCGCGCAAGCACCTGCGTCGCCCACCACAACCGACAGGGCAACCAATGCGGAGCCGCCTGCCGATCCCGGCCCGGCACTGCCCGCGTTCCTGCCGCCGGAAGCACGCGCCACCATCGCCCTGATCCAGCGCGGCGGCCCCTACCCTTACCGCCAGGACGGCCAGGTGTTCGGCAATCGCGAAGGCCTGCTGCCACGGCAGCCGCGCGGCTGGTACCGCGAATACACCGTCGATACCCCCGGCCTGCGCCACCGCGGCGCGCGCCGCATCGTCACCGGCGGCAACCCGCCCCGCGAGTGGTACTACAGCGACGACCACTACCGCAGCTTCCGCAGCTTCAACGCCGGGGTGCAGCCATGACCAGTCTCGCCCAGATGCTGGAAGATCCCCGGCAGGCCGGGGTGTACTTCGTCCTCGACGAGGACATCGCCCTGCTCGACATCGCCTGCGGCGGCGCCGGCCTGCAAACCCTGCGCATCGACCTGCAGGGCTGCGAGGACAAGCCGTGCCTGCTGCAGCGGATGGTCGAAGGGTTGGCCACGCCGGCCGGACAGGGCTGCAACTGGGATGCACTCAGCGACCAGCTGCGCGACCTGTCGTGGCTGGACGCCTCCGGCTACGCCCTGCTGCTGCCGCACGCATCAGCATTGCGCGATGCCGACGCAACCAGCTTCGAAACCCTGCTGGACATCCTCGACGAGGCCAGCGTGGACTGGCAGGCCCGCGACATCCCGTTCTGGGCATTCCTGGCCCTGCCCGACCGCGACCTTGCGGATGAACCTGAGGCGCCCGCACGCTAGCATGTGCGGATGCAGACACCCGCCTTTCGCAACGCCACGCCCGCCGACATCGACGCCATCGTCGCCCTGGTGACTTCCGCCTACCGCGGCGATGCCAGCCGCGCCGGCTGGACCACCGAAGCCGACCTGCTGGACGGCAACCGCATCGACCCGGAGGTGCTGCGCACCGATCTGGAACGGTCGCGCAGCCGCGTCCTGCTGGCGGAGGCCGACGGCGGGCTGCAGGCCTGCGCGCACGTGGCCGACGAGGACGGCGCCGGCTATTTCGGCATGTTCGCGGTGCGCCCCGGGCTGCAGGGCGGCGGCCTGGGAAAGCAACTGCTGGCCGAGTGCGAACGCATCGCCCGCGACGAATGGCAGCTGCCGGTGATGCGCATGACCGTGATCGACGTCCGCGACGAGCTGATCGCCTTCTACGAGCGCCGCGGCTATCGCCGCACCGGCGAGTTCAAGCCGTTCCCGTACGGCGACACCCGCTTCGGCCAGCCCAAGCGCGACGACCTGCGTTTCGAGGTGCTGGAAAAACCCCTGCGCGTGGAGGCAGCGGCGTGAGCGCGGTCTGGACTTTTGTGTGCACCACCGCCGAACTGCTGCCGGGGGAAATGAAAGTCGCCTTCGATGAAGTCACCGGCACGCCGATCGCGGTGTTCAATCTCGATGGCATGTTCTATGCGCTGGAAGACCAGTGCACGCACGAGGACTTCGAGCTGTCGGCCGGCCACTTCGACGCTGCCTCCGGGCAGGTGGAGTGCGTTCTGCACGGTGCAAAGTTCGACGTCCGCGAAGGCACCGCGCTGTGCGCGCCGGCCTACGAGCCGGTGGCAAAGTTCCCGGTGAAGGTGGAAGACGGCGCGGTGTTCACCCGCGACGATCGCTGACCGCGGCACAGCTTCACCCTCCCCGCTCCGGCATGCCGACAGCCGCGCGACGATCCGCCGGACAATCGGCTGATGCGCGATCCGAGCGGGTTTCGTTGATCTTTTTGATTGCCAATACGAATCGTTCGCATTAGCATGCGCGGGTCGCAGCATTCAGCTGCCTTACCTTGTCCCGAGGATTCGATGTTCCAGCCGCAGCGCCCGCGCCTCCGTCGCCCGTCCCATGCCCCCCTGACTTTGGCCATTGGCCTGGCGCTGTGCGCGCCCGCCTTCGCATCGGGGGTCGAGGACGACGCCAGCAAGCGCGACCCCGCCAAGGACGTGGACGCGGTCATCGTGGTCGGCCAGCGCTACCTGCCGGACTACCAGGTGCGCACCACCCGTGGCGCCACCAAGACCAACACCCCCCTGCTGAACGTGCCGCAGGCGGTCACCGTGGTCACCGACAAGCTGGTGGCCGACCAGGCCGTCACCAGCCTCAACGAAACCTTCCGCTACATGCCGGGCGTCGGCACCGCGCAGGGCGAAGGCAACCGCGACACCCCGGTCATGCGCGGCATCAGCTCCACCGGCGACTTCTATGTCGACGGCATCCGCGACGACGTGCAGTACTTCCGCGACGTCTACAACCTGGAGCGCGTCGAGGCCCTGAAAGGCCCCAGCGCGATGATTTTCGGCCGCGGCGGCAGCGGCGGCGTCATCAACCGCGTCACCCGCATGGCCGACGGCATGAACCATCGCAGCGGCACCCTGCAGCTGGGCTCCAACCGCCGCCGGCGCGGCACCCTGGACTTCGGCCAGGGCTTCGGCGAAACCGCCGGCTTCCGCGTCAATGCCGTGGTCGAGGACTCGCAGACCTTCCGCGACGACACCTACCTGAAGCGGTATGGCGTCAATCCCTCTTTCAATTTCGACCTCGGCGACGCCACCCGCGTGGTGCTGGCCTACGAACGCTTCCACGACGACCGCACCACCGATCGCGGCGTGCCTTCGTTCAACGGCCGCCCGCTGGCTACCGACCCGGCGACCTTCTTCGGCAACCCCAAGCTGAGCCGGACCGAAGCCGACGTGGACGCCTTCGACGTCATCATCGACCACGCCTTCAGCGAAGGCCTGAACCTGCGCAACCACCTGCGCTGGGCCGACTACGACAAGTACTACCAGAACGTGTTCCCGAGCAGCGTGGATGCCGCCGGCACCAGCGTGACGCTGGCCGCCTACCGCGCCGACACCACCCGCCGCAACCTGTTCAACCAGACCGACCTGGTTTGGGAAACCCGCAGCGGCGCGCTGAAGCACACCGTGCTGGCCGGCGTCGAGCTGGGCCGGCAGGTGACCGACAACTTCCGCCAGACCGGCTACTTCGCGCCCGGCGCCAACATCGTGCCGATCGCCGGCCCCAACGTGGACGTGGCGATCGACTTCCACCAGAGCGCCACCGATGCGGACAACCATGGCGTCGCGCGCACGTCGGCGGTGTACCTGCAGGACCAGATCGAGTTCTCGCCGCAGTGGCAGGCGATCCTCGGCGTGCGCTTCGACAACTTCCGCGTGGACCTGCGCAACAACCGCAGCGGACAGGCGTTCCGCAGCGACGACAACCTGCTCTCGCCGCGTGCCGGGCTGGTCTACAAGCCGCTTGAGAACGTGTCCTTCTACGCCAGCCTGAGCAAGGCGTTCCAGCCGCGCGCCGGGGACCAGCTGGCATCGCTCAACGCCAGCAATGCCTCGCTCGAGCCGGAAAGCTTCCGCAACCGCGAAATCGGCGCCAAGTGGGATATCCGCAAGGACCTGCAGGCGACCATCGCCGTCTACCGCCTCGACCGCAGCAACGTGGCGGTGACCGACCCCGCCGATTCGACCAGGATGCTGCTGGTCGACGGCCAGTACACCGAGGGCGTGGAACTGGGCCTGGCCGGTCGCATCACCGATCGCTGGCAGGTCATGGGCGGCTATGCCTGGCAATCCGGCGAGATCACCGCCACCCAGTCGGCCACCGCGGTCGAAGGCAACCGGCTGGCGCAGCTGCCGCGCCATTCGGCCTCGCTGTGGAATCGCTACGACTTCAACGACACCTTCGGTGCGGGCCTGGGCATCGTGTACCGCGGCGAGATCTACGCCAACGTGGACAACAAGGTGGCACTGCCGGCCTTCACCCGGGTCGATGCGGCGGTCTACTGGACGCTCTCGCCGTCCCTGCAGCTGCAGCTCAACGTGGAGAACCTGGGCAATACCCGCTATTTCGCCAGCGCCCACAGCAACAACAACATCAGCCCGGGCGCGCCGCGCAGCGCATGGGTCAGCCTCAACTTCCGCTACTGAGCTGACCCATGAATCACGACACTTCGGCGCGTCGGCGCAGCAATGCAAGTTATCGCTGGATCCGCCAGCTGCACCTGTGGATCGGCGCCTGGGGCGCGTTGGCGGCGATCCTGTACGGCATCACCGGGCTGGTGATGAACCACCGCTTCGGCGATGGCGCATGGCCGCAGGGCGAAAGCAGCGAGACCGCGCGCGTCGAGCTTGCGATTCCGGTCGAGGCGCGCGCAACGCCGGAGCAGCTGTCGCTGTGGCTGCGCGCCCGGCAACAGCTGGACGCCCAAGTCATCCGCAAGGGCGGGCCCGGCGGCGGCGAAGGCAAGCCGGCGCCCAAGTGGACCTTGAGCGGCGGCACCGCGGGCAGTTCGTGGTCACTGGAGTATGCCCCGGGCGACGAGAGCGCCACGCTCAAGCGCAGCAACCACTCGTCGCTGGCCGCCTTCAACCGCCTGCACAAGGCGGTGGGCGGCGGGCTGTTCTGGATCCTGCTGGCCGACAGCTTTGCCATCGGCATGCTGCTGCTGGGCCTGTCCGGGATCTGGATGTGGGCCCGCGGGCGCAGCTGGCGCGAGATGGCGTTCAGCGTGATGGGCCTGTCCACCCTGGCATTCGTCGCCGTAATGGGACTGGCGCTGGGCTAGCCTTGGGCGGCTGGTCCGGACGGCTCCACCCCATCAAAAAGAGGTGCGGCACATCCCTGTGCCGCAGCGACGTCAATTCCGTTGACGCCGCCTTTGACCTTGAAAACCCCAGGGGATGAGGGTTGAGCAAAGCCGCTCGGCTTTGGTCAGGCCTCGTCCCGCCCGACCACCCGGATCAGCAGCAGCTCACCGGCGCCGTCCAGCGCAAACCGGGTGCGCGCACCGCGGCTCCGCAGGATCGCGGTGTCGCCGTTTTCCATCTCGCCCAGTCCGGTCGAACCGGAAAAATGCGCCTGTCCGGACAGCATGTGCACCACCCAGGTTTCCCCCGGGTCGGCAAACAGCACCATGGCCCCGGCCAGCGGCCGCCGCCACAGCTGCGCATCGACCCGGTCGCGCTTCCACATCAGGTTGAAGTCGCGGCTGGGGCCGTCCACCAGCTGCCCGACCAGCGGACGTTCGCCGGAGAAGCACA
>JANJSW010000159.1 GCA_024711415.1 Thermomonas sp.
GGCCGTCGGCGTCGAACAACAGCGTATTGCGGCGCCCGCGCAGGCGCGCGGCAAGCAGCCCGGCGACGACGCGCAGCGTGCCGGCAAGCCTTGCCAGCCGGGACGATGCCACAGCCGCAGTTGCCGATGCGGTGTTGACCGCGACGCGCCCGGCCGGCCCGAATGCGGCTTCGATGGCATCCGCCGGTTCCGCGATGGCGGCTACCGGCACGCCGAGGTAATACACCTTCGGGTCGCGCGGGGTGTTGCCCAGTGGCGTGCGGCAGCAGCTGGCGTACCAGCGCAGCAGGCCGTGCGGCCCCAGCGACATGCATGCCATTTTCTCGGAGCCGCGGGTGACCTGCAGCCCATCCGGCGCCATCGCCACGATGTCGGTACCGCCGGCCGCGTCCAGCAACCCGGCGGCGCCCAACCAGCGAGCGAACGCCCGGCAGTCCCGGCAATGGCAACTCGCCCGCACATGCACGCGCTGCGGGTCGATCCGCCCCTCCACCTGTCCACAGCGGCATGCCAGCTTCATCCCGCGCCCATCCCCGGGGTGTAGGCATGCACCATAACGGAAGCGGGCGGCCCCCGGGAGGATCCGCCCGCTTCGCGCGCCAGCCGGGAACGGCGCTTACCAGATCTGCACGCGCTTTTCCGGCGCCAGGTACATGGCATCGCCCTGCTTCACCTCGAACGCCCTGTACCAGCCGTCCAGGTTGCGCAGCGGGCCGTTGGCGCGGTACATGCCGGGCGAATGCGGGTCGGTCTTGAGCTGGCGCAGCAGGGCCTCGTCGCGGTACTTGCTCTTCCACACCTGCGCCCAGGCCAGGTAGAAGCGCTGGTCGCCGGTCAGTCCGTCGATCACCGGCGCGGGCTTGCCGCCCAGGCTCAACTGGTAGGCCTTGTAGGCCATCGACACGCCGCCCAAGTCACCGATGTTCTCGCCCATGGTCAGGCCGCCGTTGACGCACTGGCCTTCCAGCGGGCAGTAAGCGTCGTACTGCGCACCCAGTGCCTTGGTCAGCTGTTCGAAACGGGCGCGATCCTCGTCGGTCCACCAGTTGCGCTGGATGCCGTCGGCATCCGACTTGCTGCCCTGGTCATCGAAGCCGTGGCCCATCTCGTGGCCGATCATCGCGCCGATGCCGCCGTAGTTCACCGCCGCGTCGGCGTGCACGTCGAAGAACGGCGGCTGCAGGATCGCCGCCGGGAACACGATCTCGTTGAAGGCCGAGTTGTAGTAGGCATTCACCGTCTGCGGGGTCATGCCCCATTCCTCGCGGTCGGTCTTCTGGCCGACGCGGCGGTTCTGGTCGGCGCGGTTGAACTCGCGCATCGCCACCGCGTTGCCCAGCAGGTCGTCGGCCTTGATGGTGACGCTGGAATAGTCCTTCCACTTCGACGGATAGCCGATCTTCGGGCGGAAGCTGGCCAGCTTGCGGTAGGCCTCGGCCTTGGTCGCCTCGCCCATCCAGTCGATCTGCTCGATGTTGCTGCGCAGCGCGGTGCGCAGGTTCTCGACCAGCTGGTCCATCGCCGCCTTGGCTTCCGGCTTGAAGTAGCGCGCCACGTACAGCTCGCCCAGCGCTTCGCCCAGGCCGCCGCGGCCGCCGACCAGCGCCAGCGCCCGCTTCCAGTCATCGCGCTGCGCCTTCTGCCCCGCCAGCACCTTGCCGTTGAACTCGAACGAGGCGGCATCGATCTCGCTGCTCAGCAGGTCGGCGTTGCCGTCGACGGCGTGGAACGCCAGGTAGTCGCGCCAGGTCGCCAGCGGCGTGGCGTTGACGATGTCGATCACCGGCTGGATCACGTCCGGGGTGGTGATGTTGAGCTTGTCGGGCTGCGGCATGCCCTGTGCGCGCAGCTGCGCGGCCCAGTCGTAGCCGGGGAATTTCTGCTGCAGTTCGGCGAAGGTGAACTGGTTGTAGGTCTTGTCGCGGTCGCGCAGCTTGACCCGCTCCCACTGCGGCTTGGCCAGCGCGGTTTCAAGCGCCAGCACCGCTTCGGCGCGGGTCTTGGCATCGGCACCGCTGACGCCGGCAAAGCCGAGCATGCGCTGGATGTGCGCCACGTAGGCCTCGCGGATCTTGACGAAGCGCGGGTCCTGGTTGAGGTAGTAATCGCGGTCGGGCAGGCCCAGCCCGCCCACGCCCAGGCCCACCTGGTACTGGTTCGGGTCCTTGCGGTCGATGCCGACGCCCATCCCGAACGGCGCGCTGCTGCCGTCGATGCCGGCGTTGCCGAAGGCGGCGATCAGCTTGTCCATCGAATCGATCTTCGCAATCCGGTCCAGCACCGGCTGCAGCGGCTTGATCCCGGCGGCATCGCGACCGGCGCGATCCATGAAGCTGGCGTAGAAATCGCGCAACTTGCGGCCGTTGCTGCCGGCGGCGAGGTCCTTGCTGGCCAGCAGCTCGTCCATCAGCGCGCGGGTCTGCTCCTCGGCGCGGTCGCGCAGCTGGTTGAACGAGCCGTAATTGGTTTCGTAGTCCTTGAGAACGTAGCTGTCGATCCACTCACCGCTGGCGTAGCGGTTGAAGTCGTCGCCGGGCTTGACGGTCAGGTCGCGCGCGGTGAGGTCTACGCCGAAACTGCCCAGCTGGGCCTTGCCGGTGGGCGTGGCGGCGGTGGCGGAGGAGACGGCGACAGTAAGGGCGCCGGCAATGCCGAGGCCGAGCAGGGAACGCTTCATGCGGGAAGGTCTGGTGATGGAAGGAAGCCCGAGAGTAGCCTGCATTCCCATCCGCCCGCGCGTGACTTTGGTTGGCCCGCGCGTGCGCTGCTTCGCGGTAGTACGGCGGGATCAGACCACCGCGGTCACCACGATCTCCACCTTCCAGTCCGGATTGGCCAGCCTGGCCTCCACGGTGGCGCGGGCCGGGGCCTGGCCGGGTGTCACCCACGCGTCCCAGGCCCGGTTCATGCCGGCGAAATCGGCGATGTCGGCAAGGAAGATCTGCGCGCGCAGGATCCGGGACTTGTCGCTGCCGGCCTGCGCCAGCAGCGCATCGATGGCCTCCAGCACCTCGCGGGTCTGGGTTTCGATGTCGGCACCCGCGGTCTCCGGCACCTGCCCGGCCAGATAGGCGATGCCGCCGTGGATGCAGGCTTCGGACATGCGGGGGCCGGCGTCGATGCGTTCGATCATGGGAAGTGCTTCCGATGTGGGGAAGGCACCTTCGCCCAGCATCGCGGAGCGCGCAAGTCCCGCGGGGCGCAGCGTCAGCCCTCGGCGTCTTCGTCCGCGTCGCGCAGATCGTCGGGGTCGAGATCGTAATCGAGCAGGTCGCCCGGGACGCATTCCAGCGCCGCGCACAGCCGCGCCAGCGTGCGGAAGCGGATGCCCTTGACCTTGCCGCTGCGGAACAGCGACATCTGGGTTTCACTGATGCCCACCGTGGCCGCCAGTTCGCGCGCGGTCATGCCGCGTTTGGCCAGCATCGCATCCAGCGTGATCCGCACCGGCATCAGACGATCTCGTCCAGTTCGGCCTGCAGCGCCCGCGCGCTGTCGACGACCCGCGCCAACAGCACCAGCGCCGCGCCGACCACGCCCAGCACGATCCCCGACAGGTCGAAATAGGCCAGCCCGCCCCGCCCGCCTTCGATCAGGCGGGTCAGGTTGGTGATGGCGAACACGCTGAGCAGCGCGCCCACCAGCACGCCCAAGCCGATGTGGCTGATCGCCCGCGCTACCGCGGCATGGAACAGGCGGCCCGCGGCCAGGTCGCCGAGCGCCCGTTGCACCGCCCACAGCGCCCACAGGTAACCGAGGCCGGGCGAGAGCCGCACCAGCATCAGCAGGGCCGCACTGCCGCCGGAGGCGCCGGCCTCGCGCGTCCACGGCAGGGTGCTGGCGCCCAGGCCCAGCAGCAGCGCCAGTCCGGAGAACACCAGCAGGGTGGCGGCGCGCAGCCAGCGGCACTGGTTGAGGAAGCGGTCTGGAAGCGCCATCGGCGGGCTCTCGGCAGGCGGAAGAACTTTAAGCTTGACTTAAATTGCTTCCCGTGTAAAAACTTTATGCGAGAGTTAAATCACGGGAGCACCAACCAGCCATGTCATCCGCCATCGAAACCCGCGGCCTGAGCCGCCGCTTCGGCGACCGCCCGGCGGTCGACCGCGTCAGCATGCACGTGCCGGAACGCAGCATCTACGGCTTCCTCGGCCGCAACGGCGCCGGCAAGACCACCACCATCAGGATGTTGCTCGGCCTGCTGCGCGCCGACGCCGGCAGTGCGTACATCGCCGGCATCAACGTGGCCCGCAACCGCATGGCGGCCGCGCGCAAGGTCGGCGCGCTGCTGGAGGCGCAGGGCTTCCACCCGCACCTGGACGGCCGCGAGAACCTGGATCTGAGCCGGCGCCTGCTGGGCCTGCCTGCCGCCGAAATCGACCGCGTGCTGGAAGTCGTGGACATGACCCCGCACGCGCGCCGCCGGGTCGGCGACTACTCGCTGGGCATGCGCCAGCGGCTGGGACTGGCGCGGGCGATGCTGGGCGCGCCGCCGGTGCTGATCCTGGACGAGCCCACCAACGGACTGGATCCGGAAGGCATCGCCGACATGCGCCGGTTCCTGCGCGCACTGCCGGAGCGCGCCAATGCCACCGTGCTGCTGTCCAGCCACCTGCTCGGCGAGATCGAACAGACCGCGAGCCACGTCGGCATCCTCAGCCACGGCCGCCTGGTGCTGGAAGGCGCGCTGGCCGACCTGAAAGCCGGAATGGCCGCCGAAGTGGAGATCGGCACCGACGCGCCGGAGCGCGCATGGGCGATCGCCAGCGCGCACGGCTTCGAGGCCCAGTGTGCCGAGGACACGGTGGTGGTGACCCTCGCCGCCGACGAGGAGCCACGCCACGCCACCGCCGCGCTGAACCGCGTGCTGTGCGCGGCCGGCGTGCACGTGCATGCGCTCACTCCGCGCCAATCCAGCCTTGAAACCCTCTACCGGCAGGCCGCGCAGCCGGCCATCGCCTGAGCCAAGGAGAACCCCATGTCTGCCGACATTCGCACTTTTGCCCCGCCGCGCCTGCACACCGCGCTGGCGGTCGAGGCCTACAAGCTGCGCCGCTCGCTGGCACTGCTGCTCGCCGCGGTCGCGCCCCTGCTGATCGCGGTCTTCATGTTCTTCAACCTGACCCGCTTCGACAAACCCGGTTCCTGGGCGATGGCGTTGCAGTCCTCCGCCGCGATCTGGGCGTTCTTCATGCTGCCGATGTGCACCACCGCGCTGACCGCGCTGATGGCGCAGGCCGAACATGGTCCGCGCACCTGGGAGCACCTGCGCGCCCTGCCGGTTCCGCGCTGGCACCTGTACGCCGCCAAGGCCATCTGCGCGCTGGCCATGGTGGTGCTGATGAGCCTGCTGCTGGCGGTGCTGGCGCCGCGGGCGGTGCTGGCGGCCGGCTGGGCCAAGCCGGCCGCGGCGGTCGCCGATGCGCCGGATTTCGCCGCCTTCCTGCTGCTGCTCGGGCGCATTTTCCTGGCCGCGTGGCTGATGGTGGCGGTGCAGCTGTGGATGGCACTGCGCCACGCCAGCTTCGTGCCGGCGTTGGCGCTGGGCATCGGCGGCACCTTCTTCGCCGTGGTCGCCACCTCGGCCAAGGTCGGCGTGCTGATGCCCTGGCAGACGCCCGTCAACCAGCTGGTCAGCGACCCGTCGCGCGCGGATCTGGCCCTGGCAGTGGGCTTCTTCGGCGGCTGCATCGCTTTCGCACTGATGCTGTGGCGGATGAGCCGCCGCGAAATGCCGGCTTGAGCCTTGCGCTTGTCCGCGCTGGCGCTCAGCGATGCGCCAGCGCGAAGTCCAGCGCCGCGCGCACCGCGGCCGCCTGGGCGTCGTTGCACTGCTGCGGGTTGGCGCGGGGGCTGTCGGGATAGACCTCGGTGGTGGTGACGAAGCGCGCGTCGGTGATGCCGGCGCACAGCCCGAGCGCGCGGCAGTCGTATTCGATCACGCCCGGCGCGACCACCGGTGATCCGATGATGGTGCCGTCCGGGTCGGCGGGCGCGATGTGGGTCACCTTCGCCACCTCGGCGTTGATCGCCTGCTGGAAGGCCGGCTCCGGGCGGGCGCTGTCGGCGCACAGATAGAAGCCGTCGGGGATCGTGCCGGGCTCGAACGGCTTGCCGTCGCGCGCGGCCAGCGACGGGCGGAATTCGGTTTCGTCGCTGTCGGTGGTTTCGTGCAGGTCGATGTGCACCAGCACGCGATCGCCCAGCGAACGCAGCAGCGCCCACAGCGCGGCCGATTCGGCAGCCGGGCTGTCGGCACGGAAGTTGCGGTTTGGATCCAGCGCCTGTGCGTTCCAGCGGTGGATGCGCTCGTAGGCCCACGGGCTGACGCAGGGCACGACCAGCAAATTGGCGCGGCCTGCGTAGCCGGCCGCGTGGCGCTCCGCGAACTGCAGCGCGCCGTGCACGCCGCTGGTCTCGTAGCCGTGCACCCCGCCGGTCACCACCGCCACCGGCAGCGCTTCATCCCAGTTGCGGCTGCGCATCGCGAACAGCGGATAGCGGCCATCGGCGCCGCAGTCCACTTCGCCGTACTGCGTGACGTCGAAGTGCTCGCGCAGCGCGTCGATCCGGGTCAGCACCTCGTCGGCGTAGCTGCGCTGCCTCGGCTGCAGCGCCCGCCACTGCGCTTTGTCGGCATCGCCCCAGGGCTGGCCGGGAGTACCGATGGGCGGGAAAGTCTGTGCGTGCATGTGCGGCTCCGGCGGTGGGGGCTCTCAGTCTAGCCGCAGGCCGCGGCCGGCCGACGTGCGCCCGCGCCTTCGCCGCCCTGCCCTGGAGGGCTC
Organism: Thermomonas sp.; assembly: GCA_024711415.1. Classification (GTDB taxonomy): domain Bacteria; phylum Pseudomonadota; class Gammaproteobacteria; order Xanthomonadales; family Xanthomonadaceae; genus Thermomonas. The sequence goes on from JANJSW010000159.1 coordinate 6,783, forward strand.
AGCCGCTGCAGTCGCCGCAGCAGACCGACGCCAGCTGCTGGACTTCACTGGGCGGGTAGCCCGCCTGCGCCAGCACCGCCGCCAGCTCGTCGCCGCTCATCCATACCGTGGCGCGCAGCGCGCCGTCGCCGGGGTCGCGGTCGACGATGGCGGCCGGGTCGACCTCATGCAGCGCATCGTCGATCACCGCCATGTCCGGCGCGTCCGCCGCCAGCCTGATCCTGAATTCCATGCGCACCTCCCACGCGCGCCAACCGCGGCGCCATCGGAGCATCCTGCGCCGCGCTGGCCTGACCTGCGCTGACCGAGGTCAAGCCGGCGACGGGGTCACAGCATCCGCTTCAGGGTGTCGTCGCGGCGGAACGCGTGATGCCAGATCGCAGCCAGCACGTGCAGGCCGATTACCCAGTAGAACGCCTCGCCGATGGTGCCGTGCAGGTCTTCCAGCGTGTGCGCCAGCTCCTCGTTCTCCGGCAGCAGCGCCGGCAGCGCCAGTCCGGTGAACGGGATCAGCACCGCCTTGCCGTCACTCCACGCGGTGGCCATGCCCAGCAGCGGCATGACGATGAAGAACGCGTACAGCGCCAGATGGATCAGTTTCGATGCGATCGCGCTGAAGCGATCCAGCGGCGGCGTCACCGCCGGCGCCGGGTTGCGCACGCGGCCGACCAGCCGCCACCACACCAGCAGGAACACCGCGATGCCGGCCCAGAAGTGACCCTGCACCATCGCCGCGCGCTCGGCGCTGCCGCGCGGGAACAGGCCGCGCTGCTCGATCAGCAGGTAGGCCGCCAGGATCAGCAGCGCCATCAGCCAGTGCAGGCGACGCAGGACGGGGACGTAACGCGGACGGGCGATGGCGTTCATGCACGACTCCAGCAATGGATGATCCGACTATGCGCCAGCGGCGCATGGAAATCTTGACTTCGATCAACTGCGCCCATCGTTCCGCGACGAAGCAGCGGACGCCAGCAGCGCGTCCAGATCGTCGTCCTTTTCGCGCCACAGGCCGTTCATCCATTGCTGGAAGCGCACCCGGAACTCGCGGTCGTTCTGGTAATCGCCGCCAACCAGTTCGGTCGGGATCGGTCGCTGGCACACCCGCACCCGCACCTCGGGAATGCGGTTGGCCAGCAGGTCGATCAACGAGGGCTGTCCTGCCGGGTAGGCGATGGTGACGTCCAGGATCGCGTGCAGGCCCTCGCCCATCGCGTCCAGCACGAATGCCACCCCGCCTGACTTCGGCTTGAGCAGGTGGCGGTACGGCGAGCCCTGCTTGGCGTGCTTGGCGGGGGTGAAGCGGGTGCCTTCGACGAAGTTCATGATCGACACCGGGATGGCGCGGAACTTGTCGCAGGCACGGCGGGTGGCTTCGATGTCGCGTCCGGCCAGCGCCGGATTATTCGCAATCTGGCGCGGCGTGTAGCGGCCCATGAACGGGAAATCCAGCGCCCACCAGGCCAGCCCCAGCAGCGGCACCCAGAACAGCTGGCGCTTGAGGAAGAAACGCAGCAGCGGGATGCGCCGGTTGAACACCTTCTGCAGTACCAGGATGTCGACCCAACTCTGGTGGTTGGCCAGCACCAGGTAGTGGCCGTCGATCCGGAGGTCGGCGTCACCCAGCATGGTCAGCCGGGTGCGGGTGAAGGTATCCCACAGCCAGTTGTTGAAACCGATCCAGCTTGCGGCAAGCCCGGTCAGCAGCGGATTGCAGGCGGTGCGCAGGCGCGGCAGCGGCAGCACCACCTTCAGCACAGCGATGAGCAGCAACGGCACGACGTGCAGCACGGTGCTGGCGGCGATCAGCAGGAACAGCAGCGCAAGGCGGAACGGCAGCATTGGTGGGCGGGAAGATCGAACAGGCGTCCATTGTCGCGGAAAATCCGGCGATATTTCAGCCCGCCGGTATCATGCGCGCATGTCCACGCCGAACGCGCCGCGCCCTGCCGGCCCCCTGCTCACGCGCGCCACGGGCGACGCACTGACCGCCGCGCACGCGGCCGGCCACGCCACCTGGCAGGGGTCGCTGGACCTCGGGCGCAGCCATGGCGAGGCGCAACTGGGCGCCGAACACTGGCATTGGCAGGGCATCGCCTACCCCTACCCCGGCAAGCTCAAGGACCGGACCCTGTACTGGTGGGACGGCGAGGCATTCGCACCGGTGTCGCGCTACGCCGGCAAGCTGATCAAGCTGGTGCCGACCGACTGGCAG
>JANJSW010000180.1 GCA_024711415.1 Thermomonas sp.
TCGCCAGCTGCCACCCGGTGCTGCCGATGGATTCGCGGGTGGCGCTGACCCTGCGCCTGCTGGGCGGCCTGTCGACGGCGGAGATCGCGCGCGCATTCCTGCAGCAGGAAGCGACGGTGGCGCAGCGCCTCGTCCGTGCCAAGCGCGCGCTGGCTTCGGCGCAGGTGCCGTTCGAGGTGCCGCGCAGGGCGGAGTTGCCGGAACGGCTGGAGGCGGTACTGGAGGTCCTGTACCTGGTCTTCAACGAGGGCTACGCCGCGACCAGCGGCGAGGACTGGATGCGGCCGGCCCTGTGCGAGGAGGCGCTGCGGCTGGGGCGGGTGCTGGCCGGCCTGCTGCCGCGCGAACCCGAGGTGTTCGGCCTGCTCGCGCTGATGGAGCTGCAGGCCTCGCGCATCCCCGCGCGGACGCGGGCCGACGGCGCGCCGGTGCTGCTGGCCGAACAGCATCGTGCGCGCTGGGATCGGCTGCAGATCCAGCGCGGCCTGCAGGCGTTGGAACATGCGCGCCAGCTGGGTGGAACTGATGGCCCCTACGCGCTGCAGGCGGCGCTGGCTGCCTGCCATGCACGTGCGCCGCGTTTCGAGGACACAGACTGGGCGAGGATCGCGGTGCTGTATGCGCGGTTGATGCGGGTGGCACCATCGCCGGTGGTCGAACTCAATCGCGCGGTGGCGGTGGGCCGGGCCCAAGGCGCGGCGTCGGCGCTGCCGATCGTGGAGGCGCTGGCCGCCGATCCCAAGCTGCGCGACTACGCGCCGCTGCCGGCGGTGCGCGGCGACCTGCTGCAGCAGTTGGGCCGGCTGGACGAAGCGCGCGCGGACTTCGCGCGTGCAGCGGCACTGACCGGCAATGCGCGCGAACGCGAGGCCCTGCTGGCGCGCGCGACCGCCTGCGCTTCCGCCTGAAACGACGAAGCCGCCCGCAGGCGGCTTCGTGTGCACTACATGGCGCCGGTCAGCGGTTGGCGACCGGGTCGCGGAGTTCGCGGCGCAGCCAGCTGTCGATCATGCGCTTTTCGTAGCGCAGCGGGTCGGTGTCGTTGAACGGCGCGGCGTTCACCAGGAAGGCGGGGTCGGTGATCTTGCGCTCGCCTTCCGCGACCAGCTGGCCGTTGGCGTCGAAGCGCTTGTACTGCACGGTCATGCGCGGCGGATAGATGTCGCGGATGATCCGCACGTCCTGCTGGTTCAGGCTGCGCCATGGCTCGTAGTCACCGGCGCGGTCCACGTCGACGATGGTGAGCTGCAGGCGTTCGCCGGCCGGCAGCTGCGCTTCGGCGCGCTTGCGCATGTGCTTGGCCAGGTCGGTCAGCCAGCTGCCGCGCTGGCTGTCGTAGCGGTTGAGGCTGCGGCGCAGCTCGGTGAACGTGGCGGGGTCGGCCCAACTCACGGCGACCGGGCCGGCGTCCGGAAGGGCGCGCGGCGCGTCGGCAGCGAGCATGTTCTCGCCGGTGGATGCGCAGCCGGCCAAGGCGAGGGTCAGGGAGAGGGCGGTGAGTCTGGCGTGCATGGACGTTCTCCGCTTGGGTCTGCCGGCAGTGTGCGCCCGGTGCCGTGCGCGCGGGAGGCCGGCCGGGCGGTTCAGTCAGCCGGCGTTCCGGCTTCCCCGGCGGTATCCAGGAACCACGCCTCCACGCTGCCCTTGACCTTCATTGTCATCGGCATGCCGCGGCGATCGAGCGCGCGTCCCGCCTGCACCCGCACCCAGCCCTCGCTGATGCAGTATTCCTCGACGTTGTTGCGCTCGACGCCATTGAAGCGGATGCCGATGCCGCGCTCCAGCAGCTCGGCCCGGTAGAACGGGCTGCGCGGATCGTTGGAAAGGCGGTCGGGCGGGGTGTCGAGTGCGTTGTCGGTCATGGCATGCGGTCGGCCTTGAGGGGCCGACAGCATACCGGAGCGCGCTCAGCGCAGCCTGCGCGAGACCGCGAAGAAGGCGAGGTTGCCCAGCCCCAGCGCGCCCACCAGCACCGCGATCACGCCGGGAGTGATGTCCTCCCAGCCGCGTGCTTCGACGATGCCGAAACCCAGCGCCAGCGCCACCAGGGTGATGCCCCAGCGCAGCGAGGACAGCCGGCGCGCGGTCTCGTCGCCTTCCAGGATGCTGCGCACCAACGAGGGGTCGCCGTTGCTGGCGACCAGCTGCTTGCGCACGCGAGCATCGACCACCGCCTTGATGGAATATGCGATGCAGACGAACAGGGAAACCGGGATCAGCAATTCGAAGTTCATGGAGGTGTCCTTGGTGGAAGGTGCGTGATGCACCGCTCGGGCAAAGGGATACGGCCGGGCCATCGGCGGTTGCAGTCGTTTCGTCGCAAAAGACTTGCAACCGATGCGTCCCTGCCCGTATCCCATGCGGGATGGATGCCGATCGCGCCCTTGTCGAAGCCGTGCTCGAAAACCGCCCCGGCGCGTTCGAGCAGCTCGTGCGCGATTACCAAGGTCTGTGCTGGCACGTGATCCAGCGCATGGTGCGGCACCCGGAGGACACCCGCGAGTTGTGCCAGGACGCGTTCCTGCGCGTGCACCGCTACCTGCACCAGTACCGCTTCGACAGCCCCCTGAAGTCGTGGATCGGGCAGGTGGCCTATTCGGTGGCGAGGCGGCATCTGGAGCGCAAGCGCATCCCGCTGGTGGAGCCGGCGGGTGACGAGGACGGGGTGTCGCTGCTCGACAACGTGGGCGACGGCTTCGACCTCGCTGCCGCGCATGCCGGCGCCGAGGCCGAACGCGAACTGCATGCCGCCATCGAGCGCCTGCCGCCATTGCAGCGCATGATCCTGACCCTGTACCACCTGGAAGAGCTGCCGATCGGCGAGATCGCCGCCATCACCGGCCTGGCCGACGGCACGATCAAGAGCCACCTGTTCCGCAGCCGCAACAGATTGCGCGAGCTGCTTGCCCCTCGCATCGGAGTCGCCGCATGAGCATCCAAGACCACGACCGCGAACACGACCGGGCCGAGCCCGGCATCGACGCCCGCCGCTGGCAGGCCCAGGAGCGTGCCCGCCGTGGCGAGCCCGACGCCGACGCTGGCGACCTGCGCATCGCCCGCGCCCTGCGTGACGCCCCGCCGGTGGCGCTGCCGCCCGACTTTGCCGCGCAGGTGGCGGCCCTGGCGCGCGCCCGGCGCGAGGCCTCCACGCTGCTGGAGCAGCGCTTGCTGCGCGGGCTGGGCGCGGTGTTTGCGCTGTCGGCGGCGGGCGTGGTGGCTTGGTACGGCCGAGGTTGGGCCGCGGATCTGGCGCTGGTGCTGCCCGGTGGCCGCGATGCGCTGGGCTGGTGCGCGGCGGCGGCGCTGTGCCTGCTGGCCAACTGGGGAATGGGTGGGCTGCGTCGGCGGGTGGTCGGTGCCTGAGGCTTGACCGGCATCCGTGGCCGCCGCGGCCGCGCGGGGTTCCCGCCGTCGGGCCGGAGTCGGTTGCCGGCGGCATCACGGAACCCCTCGCCTGTAGACTTCGCGGATGAGTTCCGTGCACCGCGACACCCCCCTCGAAGCCCTGCTGCACCCCTTTGCCGATGGCCTGCTGCAGTGGCCACAAGCCGGCAGCGTGCTGTTCCTGCGCGCCCGCGAAGGCGCCGCCCTGCACGCGGCCCGTCTGCCCGCGCTGGCCGCGACCCAGCCGTTCCGGCCCGAGGCCGTGCGCCTGCAGCGTCTCGGCATCGACCTGCTGGACGAGGACGCCTTGCCGGAGGCGACATACCCGCTGGTGCTGGTGCTGCCGCCACGCCAGCGCGAAGAAGCGCGCGCGCTGCTGGCGAAGGCCTGCGCGGCGGTCGCGCCGGGCGGCAGGGTGGTGGCGTCGGTGGCCAACGACGAGGGCGCGAAATCGCGCGAGGCTGATCTGAAGCAGCTGGCCCGCGGCAGCGTCAGTTCGCTCAGCAAATACCATTGCCGCACGTTCTGGACCCAGCCGGATACCGCCTGCGACAAGGCGCTGCTGGCGCAGTGGCGGCAACTGGATGCCCCGCGCCGGGTCGCCGCGCAGGATGTGCCCGGCGAAGGCTTCCTCAGCCGGCCTGGCGTGTTCGCCTGGGACCGCGTGGACGCCGCTTCGGCGATGTTGGCGGCCGTGTTGCCGGCTGACCTGCATGGTCGCGTGGCCGACTTCGGTGCCGGCTGGGGCTATCTGTCGATGCAGGTGCTGGCGCGTTGCCCGCGGATCGCCTCGCTCGACCTGTTCGAGGCCGACGCGCGCGCGATGGCGCTGGCGCGGCGCAACCTGGCCGATGCCCCGGCTTCCGGACCGGATGTCCAGGTGGGATTCCACTGGCACGATGTCGAAGCGGGCGTGCCCGGCCGTTTCGACGCCATCGTCTGCAATCCGCCGTTCCACGCGCTGGGGCGCGGCGACCGGCCCGACATCGGCCGCGCCTTCATTGCCGCGGCCGCGGCTGCACTGGCGCCGGGCGGCAGCCTGTGGCTGGTTGCCAACCGCCATCTTCCCTACGAAGACGCGCTCGGCACGGGCTTCGCACAGGTGCGCAGCGTTGCCCAGGATGGCGGCTTCAAGATCGTGCATGCGGTGAAGGCGTGAAGCTGGTCAAGCACATCGCCAACCTCGGCTATGGCAGCCGCAAGGACGTGCAGTGGCTGTTCCGCGAAGGCCGCATCACCAATGCCGCCGGCGAGGTGCTGTACGCGGACGACCCGCTGGACCACGACGACGTGCGCATCGACGGCGAGCCGCTGGATCCACCGCCCGGCCTGCTGCTGATGCTGCACAAGCCTGTCGGCTACACCTGCTCGACCAAGGATCGCGGCCGGGTGGTGTACGACCTGCTGCCGCCGCGCTACCGCCTGCGCAGCCCGGCGCTTTCGTCGGTGGGGCGGCTTGATCGCGATACTTCCGGCCTGCTGCTGCTGACCGACGACGGCCAGCTGCTGCACCGGATCATCGCGCCCAAGTCCAAGCTGCCGAAGGTCTATCTGGCCACGCTGGCGGAGGACCTGCGCGGCGACGAGGGGGCGGTCTTCGCCAGCGGCACCCTGATGCTGGAGGGCGAGAAGACCCCGCTGCTGCCGGCAGGGCTGGAGGTGCTGGGGCCGCGCAGCGCGCGCCTGACCCTGCACGAAGGCCGCTACCACCAGGTGCGGCGGATGTTCGCGGCGGTCGGCAACCACGTGCAGGCGCTGCATCGCGAACGCATCGGCGGGCTGCCGCTGGGTGAGTTGGCGGCCGGCGAATGGCGTTCGCTGGATGCCGCCGCGCGCGCCCTGCTGTTCAGGGAGGATGCCGCATGAACGCCATCGCCCCGCTGCCGTTCCGGCCGCAAGCCGTGTTGTTCGACATGGACGGGCTGCTGCTGGAGAGCGAGCGCGCCATCATCGGCTGCCTGGCGCGGGCCGCCGGCGAACTCGGCCACGACCTGCCCGGCACGCTGTGGCTGGCGATGATCGGCAATGGCGAGGCGGTGTGCCGGTCCATGCTGCACGCCAGGATCGGCGAGTCCGCCACCGCGGCTGTGCTGGAGAAAACCCGGGCGCTGTACACCGACATCGTCGAGGCCGGCGTGCCGCATCGGCCCGGCGTGCGGCCGCTGCTGGACTGGCTGCAGGAAAACGGCCTGCCGCGCGCTGTGGCCACTTCCACGCGGCGCCCGCTGGCACTGCAGAAGCTGCAGGCGGCGGGGCTGCTGGAGCATTTCCACGCGGTCTGCACCAGCAGCGACGTCGCGCGGCCCAAGCCGGCGCCGGATGTCTATCTGCTGGCGGCGGAAAAGCTCGCGGTGCCGCCCGCGCGATGCCTGGTGCTGGAGGATTCGCCGACCGGCGTGCGTGCCGCGCTGGCGGCCGGGATGACCGCGATCCAGGTGCCGGACATGCTGCCGCCGGATGACGACGTGCGGGCGCTGGGGCACCGCATCGTCGACTCGCTGCATCAGGTGCGGCAGCTGCTGCAGGATTGCCCGGCAGCGTCGTTGGCGGCGGGTTGAGGCTGCGCGCGACCGCGCCGCCGGCGGTGCTCAGTCGCGGAAATTGTCGAACTGCAGCGGCAGCTCGAACTCCTGCGCGCGCAGCAGGGCCATCGCCGCCTGCAGGTCGTCGCGCTTCTTGCCGGTGACGCGCAGCTTGTCGCCGTTGATCTGGGAGTCGACCTTCAGCTTGGCGTCCTTGAGCGCGCCCTGGATCTTCTTGGCCAGCTCGCGTTCGATGCCCTGCTTGACCGTGACCTTCTGGCGCGCGCCGGCCAGGTTGGTCTCGATGTCGCCGAACTCCAGGCAGCGCACGTCGATCTTCCGCGCGATCAGCCGCGCGCGCAGGATGTCGGTCATCTGCTGCAGCTGGAAATCGCTGGGCGCGGACTGGCTGATGACGTT
>JANJSW010000223.1 GCA_024711415.1 Thermomonas sp.
TGTGCTGTGCCGCCAGGCGGTGGGCGCGCGCCCCCTGCCCGCGCACCACCGCGATGAAGTCGCCTTCCAGCCCGCCGGCCTTGAACGCGGCCAGCAGCGCGTCCTGCGATTCGAAGATCCGTGCCGGCGCCTCGTGGTGGCGGTACTGCGGCGCCACCGCGGAAATCTTGACCACCGCCCGGCCGAGGTTGCCCCGCAGCCGGCGCAGGCCGCCCTCGCTGTCGAACGGCGCGGACACCGGGCGCACGATGTCGGTATCGCCCGATGCCGCCGGCGGGTCGCGCCAGCGCAGGGCAAGGTCGTCCAGGTACGGCTGGCAGGCCTGCTGGCGCAGGCTGCCGCCGTGCACGCACAGGATGTCCTCGTGCAGCAGGCCGGCATCGAGCAGCTGCGAGATCACGAAGCCCATGCCGCCGGCTGCCTCGAAGTGGTTCACGTCGGCGGAGCCGTTCGGATACACCCGCGCCAGCAGCGGGGTGGCCTTGGACAGTTCGTCGAGGTCGTTCCAGTCGATCAGCAGGCCGGCGGCGCGCGCCACCGCGACCAGATGCAGGGCGTGGTTGGTGGAACCGCCGGTGGCGGCCAGCCCGACCATCGCGTTGACGATGGCTTTCTCGTTGACGGTCTGCGCGAGCGGGCGGTAGTCCGCGCCGAGCGCGGTGATGCGCAGCGCCTGCTCGGCCGCGGCCACGGTCAGCGCGCTGCGCAGCGGTCCGTTCGGCGGCACGAAGGCGGTGCCGGGCAGGTGCAGGCCCATCACTTCCATCAGCATCTGGTTGGAATTGGCGGTGCCGTAGAAGGTGCAGGTGCCGGGCGCATGGTAGGACGCGGCTTCCGCATCCATCAGTTCGTCCTGCGTCGCCTGCCCCAGCGCATAACGCTGGCGCACCTCGGCCTTCTGCTTGTTGGGAATGCCGGAAGGCATCGGCCCGGCCGGCACGAAGATCACCGGCAGGTGGCCGAAGCTGAGCGCGCCGATCAGCAGGCCCGGCACGATCTTGTCGCACACGCCCAGCATCAGCGCCGCGTCGAAGCTGTCGTGGGAAAGCGATACCGCGGTGGCCAGCGCGATCACGTCGCGCGAGAACAGCGACAGCTCCATCCCGTCGCGGCCCTGGGTCACGCCGTCGCACATCGCCGGCACGCCGCCGGCCACCTGCGCGCTGCCGCCGGCATTGCGCGCCGCCATCCGGATCAGCGACGGGTACTGCTCCATCGGCTGGTGCGCACTGAGCATGTCGTTGTAGGCAGTCACTATCCCGATGTTGCCGCCGCGCCCGCCGCGCAGCGCCGGCTTGTCCTCCCCGGAAGCGGCGAAGGCATGCGCCTGGTTGCCGCAGGACAGCTTGTAGCGGTAGGGGCCGGCCGCACGCGCGGCGTCCATGCGCGCGAGGTAGTCGCGGCGCGTCGCCAGGCTGCGTTCGGCGATGCGGGCGGTGACGCGTTCGACGGCGGGGTGCAGCGCGGCGGTGGACATCAGGGGCTCCAGTGGATGTGGATGGATGCCGGCGCGTGCAGCAGCGCGGCGACCGGGTATGGCGCCTGCGGCTCCTGCTGGGCGCGGCGGAGGATGGCGCGCTTGTCCTGGCCGGTGACGACCAGATGCACCGCGCGCGCGCGCAGCAGGCGCGGCAGGCTCAGGCTGATTCGCGCGAACGGGGCTTCCGGCGGCAGCGGATCGGGCAGGGTGGCGATGGCGTCGACGCCGCTGTCCAGCGCCAGCCCATCGGCGAGGTTGGCCGCACCCGGGAACAGCGAGGCGAAGTGGCCGTCCGCGCCCATCCCCAGCAGCACCGCGTCGAAGGGTTCCGGATGGGCGGCGAGCAGGGCGCGCGCCTGCGCCAGCGAGGCGTCGATGTCGCCATCGGCGGCAGTGACCGGGTGCAGCGCGATGCCGGCATCGGCGGCGAACGCCGCGCGCAGATTGCGCAGGTTGCAGGCCGGATGGTCGTGCGGCACGCAGCGTTCGTCGGTCGGCAGCACGTCGATGCGGCCGCCGAGCCGCGCGCCGGCCAGGCGTGCGTACATCGGCAGCGGGGTGCGCCCGCCCGCCAGTGCGAGCAAGGCGCTGCCGCGCTGGGCGATGGCGTCGCGGCAGGCGGACTCGAACACCGCGGCGACGCCGGCCACCAGACTGGCAGCATCGGCATGGTCGCGTTCGATCCAGCCCATCGCCGTCGTCCTCATTCGCGCCAGCCGTGGCCCAGCCGATCCACCAGCGACACCGACGCGGCGGGTCCCCAGGTGCCGGCCGGATAGGGCTTGGGCAGCATGCCCGCGTCGTGCCAGCCGTCGGCGATCGCATCGACCCACTGCCACGCGGCTTCGGTCTCGTCGCGGCGCACGAACAGCGTGCCGTTGCCCTCGATCGCATCCAGGTAGAGGCGCTCGTAGGCGATGCGCTTGCGCGAGTTCAGGAACTCCTCGTGGAAGTCCAGGTCCAGCGCCACCTGCGACAGCCGCAGGCCGGCGCGATCCAGGCCCGGGGTCTTGCTCATCAGGTCCAGTTCGATGCGCTCCTCCGGCTGCAGCTTGATCAGCAGTCCGTTGGGTCGCATGTCGGTGTCCGCCGGGCCGCCGAAGATCGAATACGGCACCTTGCGGAACTGGATGTAGATCTCGGTGCTGCGCGAGGGCAGGCGCTTGCCGGTGCGCAGGTAGAACGGCACCCCCGACCAGCGCCAGTTGTCCACGTGCGCGCGCAGGGCGACGAAGGTCTCCGTGTGGCTGGCCCGGCCCAGTTCCTCGACGTAGCCCGGCACCACCCGGCCTTCGCTGGCGCCGGCGGTGTACTGGCCGATCACCGATTCGGTGGCGACGTTGCCGCGGTCGATCGGCCGCAGCGAGCGCAGCACCTTGATCTTCTCGTTGCGCACCGCGGTGGGCTCGAACCGCGCCGGCGGCTCCATCGCCACCAGACACAGCAGCTGCAGCAGGTGGTTTTGCAGCATGTCGCGCAGCGCGCCGGAGTCGTCGTAATAGTCGCCGCGGCCCTCCACGCCGACCGTCTCGCCGACGGTGATCTGCACTTGCTCGATATGGCGGGCGCTCCACAGCGGCTCGAACAGCGAATTGCCGAAGCGCAGGGCGATCAGGTTCTGCACGCCTTCCTTGCCGAGGTAGTGGTCGGTGCGGAAGATCCGCTCCTCGTCGAAGGCCAGCGCCACGCTGTCGTTGATCGCGATGGCGGAGGCCAGGTCCTTGCCGATCGGCTTCTCCAGCATGACCCGGGTGCCCGGGCCGGCCACGCCGTTGGCGGCCAGCGCCTGGCAGGCGGGGCCGTAGAAGCGCGGCGCGGTGCTCATGTGGTAGAGCACGTCGCCGTTGCGCAGCGCGTCCACCCGGCCGGCCAGCGCCTGCATCGAGGCGGCGTCGTCGGCGCCGGCGGCGCAGTAGTCCAGCCGTTCCAGCAGGCCGCGCAGGGCATCGTCGCTGCGCTCGGCGGCGGGGATGCGCTCGGCGATGCTGGCGGCCACCAGATTGGCGAATCCTTCCCGGTCCAGCTCGCTGCGCGCGGTGCCGAGGATGCGCATGCCGTCGGGCAGCAGCTGCTCGGCCTGCAGGCTGTACAGCGAGGGCAGCAGCATGCGCCGGGCAAGATCGCCGGTGGCGCCGAAAATGGTCAGCAGCGAGGCTGGCGTGGCTTGCGACACGGAGGATTTCCCGGCAGGAGGGTCGTCCCGCCGCAGCTTAAATGCTTTGGCGTTGGATGTTGCGGTGCACACGTTTGCAGTCGTTTTATCCGGGCGAACCGGAAACGCGTTGCGGAACCGGCAATACGCCTAGGTATCGCGCGGTTGTCGTGTTTACAATCGGAAGTTTCCCCCTTGGGCCATTCCATGACCCGCGCTTCATCGTTCACCCGCGAACAGCTGCTGGCCAGCGCACGCGGCGAGTTGTTCCCGAACAGCACCGCCCGCCTGCCGGCCGATCCGATGCTGATGTTCGACCGCATCGTCGAGATCAACGATGACGGTGGTAGCCACGGCAAGGGTTTCGTCCGCGCCGAACTGGACATCCATCCCGACCTCTGGTTCTTCCAGTGCCATTTCCTCGGCGACCCGGTGATGCCCGGCTGCCTCGGGCTGGACGCGATGTGGCAGCTGGTCGGCTTCTACCTGACCTGGCTTGGCGCGCCCGGCCGCGGCCGCGCGCTGGGCTGCGGCGAGGTGAAGTTCACCGGCCAGGTGCTGCCCACCGCCAAGGTGGTGACCTATGAAATCGACGTCACCCGCGTCATCAACCGCAAGCTGGTGATGGCCCAGGCCGACGCCCGCACGCTGGTGGACGGGCAGGAGATCTACACCGCCAAGGACCTGCGCGTGGGTCTGTTCAATACCGTGGAGGGCACCTGACATGCGCCGCATCGCCATCACCGGCATGGGCATCGCGTCCTGCCTCGGCAACGACCTGGACAGCGTCTCGCGCGCGTTGCGCGAGGGCCGCTCCGGCATCCGCACGCTGCCCGACTCGGTCGAGCGCGGCCTGCGCAGCCAGATCGGCGGCGCGGTGGACCTTGACCTCGACGCCGTCATCGACCGCAAGCTCAAGCGCTTCATGAGCGATGCCGCGGCTTACAGCTACGTCTCCATGCGCGATGCGATCGCCGATGCCGGCCTGACCGAGGCGCAGGTCAGCAGCCCGCGCACCGGCCTGATCGCCGGCTCCGGCGGCGGTTCCAGCCGCTGGCAGGTGGAGACCGCCGACATCCTGCGCGATCGCGGCGTGCGCAAGGTCGGCCCGTACATGGTGCCGCGCACGATGTGCTCCACGGTCTCGGCCAACCTCGCCACCGCGTTCAAGATCAAGGGCCTGAGCTATTCGATCAGCGCCGCCTGCGCGACCTCCGCGCACTGCATCGGCGCCGGCGCCGACCTGATCCGCCACGGCGCGCAGGACATCGTGTTCGCCGGCGGCGGCGAGGACCTGGACTGGACGATGACGGTGATGTTCGACGCGATGGGCGCGCTGTCGTCCGCGCGCAACGACGCACCCGAAACGGCCTCGCGTCCGTACGACGCCGGCCGCGACGGTTTCGTCATCGGCAGCGGCGGCGGCATGCTGGTGCTGGAGGACTGGGACCACGCGGTCGCGCGCGGCGCGCACATCCACGCCGAGCTGGTCGGCTACGGCGTCACCAGCGATGGCGCCGACATGGTGGCGCCGAGCGGCGAGGGCGCGGTGCGCTGCATGCGCATGGCGCTGGAAGGCGTGAGCCGCCCGGTCGACTACCTCAACACCCACGGCACCTCCACGCCGCTGGGCGACATCGTCGAACTGAACGCGGTGCGCGAGGTGTTCGGCGAGGCGATGCCGCCGATCTCCTCGACCAAGGCGCTGTCCGGCCACTCGCTGGGTGCGGCCAGCGTGCACGAGGCGATCTACAGCCTGCTGATGCTGCGCGACGGCTTCATCGCCGGCTCCGCCAACATCGACAACCTCGATCCCGGCGCGGAGGGCTTCCCGATCGTGCGCGAGAGCCGTGACGCCAAGTTGGATGTGGTGATGTCCAACAGCTTCGGCTTCGGCGGCACCAACGCCGCGCTGGTGTTCGCGCGGGCCTGAGGCCCGTCGAGCCGGTTGCGAACCCCGGTCGCCGCTTGCAAGGCGGCCTTCCCGCGATGACCCCGTCCATGTCGCCACCCGGCGGCAGCGGCGGGGTTTTTTCGTGATGGGAATGGCGGATTCGCCCGCAGAATGGCGATAAAATACGGCCATGTTGATGTTCTAAACATTAACTATGCTGTTTTATATCGGATCATTCCGAACGGAGCACCCGTGATCACTTCGGCCCAGATGCGCGCCGCGCGCGCCCTGCTTGGCATCGACCAGAAAACGCTGGCGCAAAAGGCCGGCCTGTCCCTGCCCACCATCCAGCGCATGGAACTCAGCCATGGACATGTGCGCGGCGTGGTCGATTCGCTGGTCAAGGTGGTGGCCGCGCTGGATGCGGCGGGGGTGGAGCTGATCGGCGAGCGCGCCCCCAGCAGTGGCGGCGGACGCGGCGTGCGGCTCAAGGCGGAGGAGGAAGCATGATCGCGCTGGTCGAAGCCGCGCGCGCGGGGCTGTTCCGGCGCGAGCACTGGTTGCCCAACATCACCGCCGGGGTGATCGTCGGGGTGGTGGCACTGCCGCTGGCGATGGCGTTTGCCATCGCGTCCGGGGTCAAGCCGGAGCAGGGGCTGTACACGGCGATCATCGCCGGCATCGCGGTGTCGCTGTTCGGCGGCTCGCGGATACAGATCGCCGGCCCGACCGGCGCCTTCATCGTGATCCTGGCCGGGGTGGTGGCGAAGTTCGGCGTCAGCGGGCTGCTGCTGGCCACGCTGATGGCCGGGGTGATGCTGGTGGCGATGGGGCTGGCGCGGCTGGGCGCGGTGATCCGCTTCATTCCCGACCCGGTGATCGTGGGTTTCACCGCCGGCATCGCGGTGATCATCTGGGTGGGCCAGTGGCAGTACTTCTTCGGCCTGCCGGCGCCCGGCGACGGGCCGTTCTACCTGAAGACCTGGCATCTGCTGCAGTCCTTCAACCACCTGCACCCGGCGACTTCCCTGCTGGCCCTGCTCAGCCTGGTGCTGGCGGTGTGGGGCTCGCGCATTCCGGGCCTTGCGCGCGTGCCCGGCCCGCTGCTGGCGATGGTCGTGGCCACCGCGGTGGTGATGGCGTTCGACCTGCAGGGCGTCGCCACCATCGAATCCACCTTTGGCGCCATCCCGCGCGCGCTGCCGGCGCTGCAGCTGCCCGAGGTGGGCTTCGACCGGTTGGTGGAACTGCTGCCGGCGGCGTTCACCATCGCCATGCTCGGGGCGATCGAATCGCTGCTGTCGGCGGTGGTGGCCGACGGCATGGCCGGCACCCGCCACGACTCCAACCAGGAGCTGATCGGGCAGGGCGTGGCCAACATCCTGTCGCCGCTGTTCGGCGGCATCGCCGCCACCGGCGCGATCGCGCGTACCGCCACCAACATCAGGAACGGCGGCACTTCGCCGCTGGCCGGGGTGGTGCACGGCATCACCCTGCTGCTGATCCTGCTGGTGCTGGCGCCCTATGCCGGCAAGGTGCCGCTGGCCGCGCTGGCGGCGATCCTGTTCCTGGTGGCGTGGAACATGAGCGAGGCGCGTCGGTTCCTGCGGATGGTGCGGCAGGCGCCGCGCGCGGACGTGGCGATCCTGCTGATCACCTTCGTCCTGACCATCGTCACCGACCTGGTGGTGGCGGTAAACATCGGCGTGATCCTGGCGATGTTCCAGTTCATGCGCCGGATGAGCGCGTCGGTGTCGGTGGTGGAACACGGCCAGGCCAGCTTGCGCCACGAGCTGGCCGAGGCCGGGCTGGAGGCGCTGCCGAAGGGCGCGCTGGTCTATGCCATCGAAGGGCCGTTCTTCTTCGGCTCGGTGGACTCGCTGGAGCGCGCGCTGTCGTGGTCGCGGGAGCCGCCGCGCTGGGTGCTGCTGCGGCTGGAGCGGGTGCCGCTGGTGGATGCCACCGGCCTCAAGCGGTTGGAGTCCACCATCGAGAACCTGCGTCGTCGCGGCGTGGAGGTGCTGCTGAGCGGTGCCAACCTGCGCGTGCTGCGCAAGCTGGTGCGCGCGGAGATCGTGCGCCGCGAGGGGCCGCCGGTCTATTTCGGCGACCTTGCCACCGCGCTACGCCACGTGGACGCAGCGCCGGAGGACGGTTACAGCACTTCGGAGGCGTAGTCCGCCAGCCGCGAACGCTCGCCGCGGCGCAGGGTCACGTGGGCGCTGTGCATCCAGGTCTTGAAGCGGTCCACCGCATAGGTCAGGCCGGAGGTGGTCTCGGTCAGGTAGGGCGTGTCGATCTGCTCGACGTTGCCCAGGCAGACGATCTTGGTGCCGGGGCCTGCGCGCGTGATCAGCGTCTTCATCTGCTTGGGGGTGAGGTTCTGCGCCTCGTCCAGGATCAGGTAGCGGGACAGGAAGGTGCGCCCGCGCATGAAGTTCATCGAGCGGATCTTGATCCGCGAGGCCAGCAGGTCGTTGGTGGCCGCGCGGCCCCAGGCGCCGCCGTCCTGGTTGTGGGTCAGCACTTCCAGGTTGTCGGTCAGCGCGCCCATCCACGGCGTCATCTTTTCCTCCTCGGTGCCGGGCAGGAAGCCGATGTCCTCGCCCACGCTGACGGTGGCGCGGGTCATGATGATCTCGCGGTAGCGCTGCTGGTCCATCGTCTGCGCCAGCCCCGCGGCCAGCGCCAGCAGGGTCTTGCCGGTGCCGGCGGTGCCGAGCAGGGTGACGAAG
>JANJSW010000295.1 GCA_024711415.1 Thermomonas sp.
CGCATGGAACGACAGCCGCTTCCTGGAACTGCGCGAACGCGGCAGCCACCGGCTGCTGGCGGTGGCGGTCACCGACCTGGCGCCGGAAGCCCTGTCGGCGGTCTACACCTTCTACGACCCGGATGAGGCGGCGCGCGGGCTGGGCACGCTGGGCGTGCTGCGCCAGCTGGAATGGGCGCGCCGCGACGGCCGCGCGCATCTGTACCTGGGCTACTGGATCGCCGGCCACCCGAAAATGGACTACAAGCGCCGCTTCCGCCCGCTGGAGGGTTTCGACGGCCGCGGCTGGCGCCGGCTGGAAGCCTGATTCAGGGCTTGGCTGCGGGTACCGGCGGCGACACCGGCGGCATCCCCGGCTCCAGCGTCACCGCGCCGGCGCGCTTACGGTCGTAGAAGCCGAACTCGGCGTCGCTGCGCACCGACACGATCATCCGCACCATGTTGCCCGGCACCATCAGCTCCAGATCCACCGCACGCCCGTCCGGGGCGCGGCCCTCCAGCGTCATCTCGATGAAGGCGCCCCCGGTGTCGACCTCACGGCACTGCACGAACGGCCCCGCCGGCCCCTCCTGCAGATAGGGCTTGATGGCATCGCCCAGCGCTTCCAGCGCTGGCGGGAAGAAGAACACGGCATATCCGGACCATTCGCTCATGCCGATATCCTTGCACACATCCGATGACGGCCGTCCGCACTTCGCCCCGCGCGCCGGCCATGCGATCCTGTGCGGATGCCGATTTCGCCCCTCCTGCGGATCTCGCTCGTGGCCGCGCTGCTGCTCGGGATCGCCGCCTGCTCCGCGCCGTCGCTGCCGTTCGCGCGGCTGGCCGGGTTGGTGACCAGCAGGCAGCTGGACGAGATCAGCGGCCTGGCCGCTTCGCATGCGCACGACGGCGTGCTGTGGGCGATCAACGACGGCGGCAACCCGGCGCGCCTGTATGCGATCAGCCGGCGCGGCCGCCTGCTGGCCCGCTACGAAGTGGAAGGCGCCAGCAACCAGGACTGGGAAGACCTGTCCAGCTTCGAGCTGGACGGCCGCCGCTACCTGCTACTGGCCGATACCGGCGACAACGCCGGGCGCCGCCGCGGCTTTTCCCTGCATGTGTTCGAAGAGCCGACGAAGCTGGCCAACGGCAAACTCAAGCCGGCGTGGACGATCCGCGCGCGCTGGCCCGACGGCCCGCGCGACTGCGAGGCGGTGGCGGTGGATGCCGCCGCCGGGCAGGTGCTGCTGGTGTCGAAGAAACGGGCGCCGCCGGAACTGTTCTCGCTGCCGCTGGCCGACCCGCGCGGCGCGGTGGTGGAGGCGCGGCGGATCGGGCGGCTGGCGGGCGTGCCGCAGGTGAGCCAGGAGCTTCAGCGCAAGGACCCGCAGCTGGCAGCGCTGTTCTCGCAGGTCACCGCCGCCGACATCGCCCCCGACCGCCGCAGCCTGGCGGTGCTGACTTATGGCAGCGTGCTGTTCTACCGCCGCGGCGAAGGCGAGAACTGGGCCGAGGCCAGCGCCCGCGCGCCGGAAGCGCACGACATCCCGCCGATCCCGCAGGCGGAGGCACTGGCGTGGAGCGCCGGCGGCGGCGGGCTGTACGCGACCGGCGAATTCAGCCCGGCGCCCATCTTCTACCTCGTTCCCCAGCAGTAAGCCCGCCACGGCAGCAACCGCCCGTCGGGAAACGCTTGCTTTGATTGATATCATTTTGATATCAATACAGCACACGAACCCTGGGGCCCCACCATGAAAGAAAATCCCGTTACCTCGCTGCCCGGCATCCCGTTCCTGCTGGCGGTGCTGGCCATCGCCGCCACCTCGGTCTGGCTGGTAGCCACCGGCATCGGCCCGGATCCGGACAATCTTGGCGTCGCCTCCGGCGCCAGCATCCTGGGCGGACTGCTGCTGGGCGCGCTGGCCTTCCTCAGCCTGATCGGCCTGTACAAGGTCGAGCCCAACCAGGCGGCGGTGCTGAGCCTGTTCGGCCGATACGTCGGCACGGTCAAGACCGACGGCCTGCGCTGGAACAACCCGTTCTTCAGCAAGAAGAAGATCTCGCTGCGGGTGCGCAACTTCGAGTCCGGCAAGCTCAAGGTCAACGAGCTCGACGGCAGTCCCATCGAGATCGCCGCGGTCATCGTCTGGCAGGTGCAGGACAGCGCCGAAGCCGTCTACAACGTGGACGACTACGAAAGCTTCGTGCACATCCAGTCCGAATCGGCGCTGCGCGCGATGGCCACCAGCTATCCCTACGACCAGCACGAGGAAGGGCAGCTGTCGCTGCGCAGCCATGCCGCCGAAATCAGCCAGCACCTGCTGAACGAACTGCAGGAGCGGCTGGCCGATGCCGGCGTGCAGGTGCTGGACGCACGCATCAGCCACCTCGCCTACGCGCCGGAAATCGCCCAGGCGATGCTGCAGCGCCAGCAGGCCAACGCGATCATCGCCGCGCGCACGCGCATCGTCGCCGGCGCGGTGGGCATGGTCGAGATGGCGCTGGCCGAGCTGCAGAAGAACGGCGTGGTGCAGCTGGACGAGGAGCGCAAGGCGGCGATGGTGTCCAACCTGCTGGTGG
>JANJSW010000320.1 GCA_024711415.1 Thermomonas sp.
CCACGCCCAGCGACAGCAGCACCCGCAGGGAACCGCTGCCGGCCCGCACGGATGCCCACAGCGGGCCGTTCAGCACAAGTACGAACCAGGCGCTGGCCAGCGCGGCCAGCGCTTCCGTGGACACGCGCGGCCGCCACCAGGGGCCATCGCCGCCGGTGCGCAGGCGCATGTTCCGCAGCAAGTCCGTCACGCCGTTCTCCGCCCGGTGGGTGCAATGGTATTGGCGCGCGACACTAGCACCCGCGCGGCGTCCCGCACAGCCGACGATGCCGCCGGATGCATCCGCATTCCGGCGGGATTTATCGGCCAGGACGCGCCGCCGGGTGTTACCAGATCACCACCTGCTGGTCGTCGGCACGCACCATCGCATCGCCCGCCTTGCAGCCGAACGCGCTGGCGAAGGCCGGCAGGTTGGACGGCGCACCGATGGCGCGGAAGTTGGCCGGCGCATGCGGGTCGGTGGTCAGCCGGACCTTCAGCTCTTCCGGAGTGAAGTTGCGGCGCCACACCGTGCCCCAGTTCAGGAAGAAGCGCTGGTCGCGGCTCAGGCCGTCGGCCTTCGGGTCGTCCTTGCCTTCGGTGGCCTTGCGCATGGCGTCATAGGCGGTGGCCAGGCCGCCCAGGTCGGCGATGTTCTCGCCCAGGGTCAGCTTGCCTTTGACGTGTTGGCCGTTGCCGGCCTCGTAGCCGTTGAACTGCGCGATCAGCTTGTCGGTACGGCTGGAGAAGCCCTTGGCATCCTCCGGGCTCCACCAGTTTTCGAACTTGCCGGTGGCGCCGAAGCGGCTGCCCTGGTCGTCGTAACCGTGGGTCATCTCGTGGCCGATCACCGCGCCGATGCCGCCGTAGTTGATGGCGTCATCCGCCGCCGGGTCGAAGAACGGCGGCTGCAGGATGGCGGCCGGGAACACGATCTCGTTCTGCAGCGGGTTGTAATAGGCGTTGACCGTCTGCGGGCTCATGCCCCACTCGCTCCGGTCCACCGGCTTGCCGATCTTGCCGAGCTGCCACTGGTAATTGAAGGCGTTGGCCGCCAGCACGTTGCCGATATGGCTGTCGCGGCTGGTGGCCAGCCCGCTCCAGTCGCGCCACTTGTCCGGGTAGCCGATCTTGGGCGTGAAGCTCGCCCACTTCTCCATCGCCTTGGCCTTGGTGGCATCGCCCATCCAGGCCAGCCCGCCGATCCGCACCTTGAGCGCCTCCGACAGGTTCTTCACCAGTTCCTGCATGCGCGCCTTGGCTTCCGGCGAGAACGCGACCTTGACGTAGATCTGCCCCAGCGCCTCGCCGGCGCTGCCGTTGAGGGTGTCGAGCACGCGCTTGCCGCGCTCCTTGATCTCCTTCTGGCCGCGCATGGCCTTGCCGTAGAAGTTGAAGTGCTCATTGGCGAACGCGTCGGCCAGGTACGGCGAGGCGCCATCCACGGTATGGAAGCGCAGGTAGCCCTGCCACTGCGCCGCAGGCACCTCGGCCAGCATCTTGCTGACCTCCTGGTGGAAGGCCGGGATCGCCAGCGAAAACATCTTCGGCGCCGCGATGCCCTGGGCCTCGAAGAACTTCGTCCACGGGAAGTTGGGGGTCAACTTGTCAGCATCGGCCGGGCTGACCGGGTTGTAGTACAGCGAGACGTCGCGCGACATCTCCTCGCTGGACTTGGACACCTTGGCCAGCCGGGTTTCGAACGCCACCACGTCCTTGGCCTGGCTCGCGGCGTCGGCGGCCGGTACGCCGGACAGCTCCAGCACCTTGGCGACGTGGGCCTGGTAGGCGGCGAGCTTGTCGGCCTTGTCCTTGTCGAAGTAGTAACCGCGATCCGGCAGGCCCAGGCCGCCCTGGGCGGCGTAGGCGATGTTCATCGACGGGTCGTTGAAGTCCGCTTCGGGGCCGAAGCCGAACAGCAGGTTCTCGCCCTTGGCCGCGCTGCTGCGCAGGTAATCGGCGATCTTGTCCTGGCTGTCGAGCGCGGCGATCGCGTCCAGCCGCGACTGCAGCGGCGCGATCCCCTGCGCATTGATCTTCGCCGCGTCCATGCCGGCGGCCCAGAAATCGCCGACGATCTTGTCGATGCCGCTGGCGTTGGCCTTGGCCGCGGCCTGTTCGGCCAGCTGGCGCTGCACCGCCTGCGACCGCTCGTCCAGCATTTCGAAGGCACCCCAGCTGGTGCGGTCGCCCGGGATCGCGTTGGCGGCCAGCCACTTGCCGTTGACGTAGCCGCCGAAGTCGGCGCAGGCGTTCTTGGCCGGATCCAGGTCGCCGGGCAGGAAGCGGTTGACCGGCGGCAGCTTGGATTCATCCAGGGTGTAGGCGGCCGCATCGGCCTTGGCATCGCCCGCGCCGGCGTTGGCGGCCGGTTCGGCCGGTTTCTGGCAGGCGCCCAGCGCCGTGGCGATGGCGAGGGACAGCAGCAGCGACTTCGGGGTATTCACGGCGGGCGGCTCCGGCGAGGCAGGAATGAAAAAAAGACGCGGCACCTGGCCGCGTCTTCGGACTGTATCGGCTGCCCGTCGCGCGGGAGGGTGCCGGAGGTCATGGCCGCCGGCACCGCCCGCGTTCAGGGGGAGAAGCGCGGATCGGTCAGCTTCATCTCGGTGACCGGACCGTAACCCTTCATCACGTCGCGGATCTTGGCGGCATCGCCGATGGCGACGATCACCAGATCCCCGCTGGCCGGGAACACCGCGCGCGCGGCCGCCACCTGCGCCGGGGTGGCGGTCGCGACCTGGCCGAGGTAGCCGTCGATGTAGTCGCGGCCGTCGCCGTACAGGGTCAGCCAGGCGATCGCACCGGCCAGCTGCGGCGCGGTCTCCATGCCCGGCGCGAATTGCCCGGCGATGTAGTTCCGCGCCGACTGCAGGGTGGCGGCGTCCAGCCCGTCCTTGTGCAGGCGGTCGAGGGTGGCGATGGCCAAGTCGATCGCGGCCTTGGTGGAGTCGGTCTTGGTGAAGCTGGTGATCTGCGCAGCACCCGGCTGGCGCGGGCGCGGCAGCTGCGCGCTGGCGCCGTAGGTCAGGCCGGACTTCACCCGCAGCTCGGTATTGAGCATCGAGGTGAAGCGACCGCCGAACGCGGTCTGCACCAGGTCCTGCGCGGCACGGGCCGGGTCACTGCGCTGGCTGCCGACGTTGCCCAGCGAGAAATAGGTCTGGGTGGCACCGGGCTTGTCGACCAGCAGCACGCGGCGACCGTTTTCCCGGGCCTTCGCCGCGACCTGCGGCAATGCGCCCTCCGCCTTGGCCCAGCCGCCGAACGCCTGCTTCACCTGCGCGGTGACTGCAGCGGGATCGAAGTCGCCGGCGATGGAAATGATCAGCCGGTCGCCACCCATCTGCTGGCGACGGAACGCCTGCAGGTCGTCCAGGCTGATGGTGGCGAGGCTGGTCTCGTCGCCCCCGGCAGGACGCCCATAGGGATGCCCGCGGAACAACCAGCCGCTGGCATACAGGCCGATCAACCGGCGCGGGTCGGAATCCTTGGCGGTCGCGATCCCGTCGATGGCGCGCTTGCGCAGCTTGTCGAACTCGGCCGGCGCCATCGCCGGACGCAGCAGCGCATCGGCCAGCAGCGACAGCATGAGCCCGGTGTCCTTCGACAGGAACTGCGCGTTGGCGGTGAGCGCCTCGCTGGAACTGCCGAAGTCGAGGTTGCCGCCGGCGCCATCCACCGCCTGCGCGAACGCCAGCGCATCGCGGCTGCCCGCGCCCTTGGACAGCATTTCCGCCAGCAGGTCGGCGGTGCCTTCCTTGCCGGCCGGGTCGGCCAGCGCGCCGCCGCGCACCAGCACGCTGGCCGCCACCATCGGCACGTCCTTGCGCGGGGTCAGCAGCAGGGTGGCGCCGTTGTCCAGCTGCACGGTCTGGTAGTCCGGCAGCTTGATGTCGGCAGCAGCCGTGGCGCTGCCGAAGGCGAATGCGGCCAGCGCCGCGAACACGAAACGCAGGCCGCTCATCGTGCGCCCTCCTTGTTGGCCGCGGGCGCGGCGACGGGTTGCAGCAGGCCGGTGGTGCGGTTCTGCCTGCGCAGGATCCTGGCGGCCAGCGCCTGCACTTGGGCGGCGGTGACGGCTTCGAAGGCGACGGGTTCGTCGAAGGCCTTGCGGTAGTCGCCTTCGAACACCTCGGCGGTGCCCAGCGCGCGCGCCTTGCCGTTGATGGTGGCCATGCCGCGCCAGAACGCGGACAGCTGCAGGTTGCGGGCCTTGTCCAACTCGGCGGCGGTCACGCCGTCGCGGGCGATCTTCGCCAGCTCGTCGTCCAGCAGCATCTCGGCCTTCGCCAGATCGCCGCCCGGCGGCAGCATCGCGTAAACCCACAGCAGGCCGGGGTCGAAGCCGGCTTCGGCGAACGCGCCGGCGCCCACCGCCGCCTGCTCGCGCTCGACCAGCCGCTGGTGCAGGCGCGAGGAGTCGCCGCGCGCCAGGATGGTGGCCAGCAGTTCCAGCGCCGGATAGTCCTTGCTGCCGGCGCCGATGCCGCTGTGGAAGGCGTAGGCCAGGATCGGCGACTGTGCATCGCCGCGCTCCACGGTGATGCGGCGCTCGCCCAGCTGCTCCGGCTCCACCGTGGTGACCGGCGTCGGTTCCGGCTGCCGCGGCAGCGCGGCCAGGTACCTGTCGGCCAGCGCGAACACCTGCGCCGGCTCGACATCGCCCGCCACCACCAGCACCGCGTTGTTCGGCGCGTAGTAGGTCTTGAAGAACTGCTTGAGGTCCTCGGTTTTCCAGCGCTCGATGTCGCTGGGCCAGCCGATGGTGGGGATCTGGTAGGGATGCGCGACATAGGCGGTGGCCTGCATCTGCTCCATCAGCGTGCCCATGCTGTCGTTGTCGACGCTGGAGCGGCGCTCGCTGTAGACCACGCCGCGCTCGCTCTCCACCACCTTGGGGTCGAACGACAGGTTGGCCATGCGGTCGCCCTCGAGGTCGAAGATCGCCTCCAGCGCGCTGGACGGGAACCAGTCGGTGTAGATGGTCAAATCGTTGCTGGTGCTTGCGTTGTTGCTGCCGCCGGCGGCCTCCATGGTGCGGTCGAACTCGCCCGGCGCGCGGCGCGTCGTGCCGTTGAACATCATGTGTTCGAAGAAGTGCGCCAGGCCGGTGATGCCGGCGCGCTCGTTGCGGCTGCCGACCTTGTAGAAGGTGTAGTAGTTGGCGTTGGGGATGTCGTGGTCCGGCCAGACGATGATCTTCAGCCCGTTGGCCAGGGTCTTGCTGGCGATGGCCTCGCTGCCGGGCACGGCGGCCGCGGCCGCGGGCTTGGCAGCCGGCATGGCGGCCGGGACGGAGGAAGCCGCGGTGCCCAGCGCGAGCGCACAGGCGATGGAAAGCAGACGCATGGGGGGTTTCCCGATTTGCAGGCGGCATACATTGCCGCACCCTCGCGCGCATCGCCATCTGCCGGAAGTGGGGGTTGCCGGGTTAACCTGTGGCAACGCAACGGGACGGACAAACGCATGCGCGTGCATTTCCACGGAGCAGCCGGTGAAGTCACGGGCTCGATGCATCTGGTCGAAGCCGCCGGCCGGCGCATCCTGATCGACTGCGGCCTGGTCCAGGGCAGCCCGGAAGCCGACGCCCGCAACTTTGCACCGTTCCCGTTCGACCCCGCCGACATCGATGCGCTGATCCTGAGCCACGGCCACATCGACCACGTCGGCCGCGTGCCGCGGCTGACCCTGTCCGGCTTCCACGGCCCGATCTACGCGCAGGCCGCCACCGTCGACCTGCTGCCGATCATGCTGATGGACTCGGCCACGCTGCAGGAAAACGACGCCGAGCGCAGCAACCGCAAGCGCAAGCCGGGCCAGCCCAAGGCGATGCCGCTGTATACCCGCGAGGACGTGCGCGGCGCGCTCTCGCAGCTGCGCCCCCTGCCGTACGCGACGCGTACCGAACTGTTCCCCGGCATCGAGGTCGCCTTCCGCGATGCCGGCCACATCCTCGGCTCCAGCATCGTCGAGCTGTGGGCCGACGGCAGGAAGCTGGTGTTCTTCGGCGACCTCGGCATGCGCAACGCGCCGATCCTGCGCGACCCCGTGCAGATCGCCGAGGCCGACCTGCTGCTGCTGGAATCCACCTACGGCAACCGCAACCATCGCGAGCGCGACGCCACCGTGCGCGAACTGGGCGAGATCTTCGAAGCGGCCTGGCGCGACGGCGGCAACGTGCTGATCCCGGCGTTCGCGGTGGGCCGCACGCAGGAACTGCTGTACTGGTTCGCCCGCCACTGGGACGACTGGGACATGTCGCGCTGGCGGATCTTCCTCGACAGCCCGATGGCCTCGAAGGTGGTGCAGGTGTACGACCGCCACCACGCCCTGTTCGACGCCGAGGCGCGTGAAGTCTGGCGCGGCACACCCAATCCGTTCCGCCTGCCAAACCTGCGCGTCACCGAAACCGCCGAGGAGTCGATGGCGATCAACCGCATCCACGGCGGCGCGATCATCATCGCCGGCAACGGCATGGCCAGTGGCGGCCGCATCCTCCACCACATGCGCCAATGCCTGCCCAAGCGGCAGACGCGGATGGTGTTCGTCGGCTTCCAGGCCGAGGGCACCATCGGCCGGCGGCTGGTGGACGGCGCGCGCTGGGTACGCATCCACGGCTACGACGTGCGCGTGAATGCCCACCGGCACACGGTGGGCGGGCTGTCCGCGCACGCCGACCAGCATGGCCTGCTGGACTGGTACGCCGGTTTCAGCACGCCGCCGCCGGTGGCGCTGGTGCACGGCGAGGACCTTGCGCGCGAGGCGCTGGCCGGCGAGATCCACGAGGCCCACGGCGTGCAGGCGGTGCTGGCGCGGCCGGGGATGCAGCTGGACGTCTGAGCGCGCGCGCCGCCGCGACCTCAGCGCGGATCGATGACTTCCGGCGTGCCGCGGTCGGCTTCTTCGTCGCTGCGCTCGCGCGCAGTGCGCGCCAGCGCGACATAACGGGCGCGGAACACATCCAGCTCGCGCTCCTCCAGTTCCTCCAGGTCCAGCAGCGCGTTGTGGGCGCCACGGGTGGCGCGGATCAGCTCGTCCAGCTTGAGCTGGATCGCCTCGGTATCGCGGTTCTGCGAGTTCTGGATCAGGAATACCATCAGGAAGGTGACGATGGTGGTGCCGGTGTTGATCACCAGCTGCCAGGTGTCGCTGAAACCGAACAGCGGCCCGGTGAGGATCCAGGCAAGCACCACCAGCACGGCCAGCGCAAACCCAAGCGGCCGGCCGGCCGCGCGCGAGGCCCACTTGGCCAGGCGGCTGAACAGATGCGACGGCGACATCGGGCACTCCTCGGCGGGGACGCCGGGAGTATGCCGCGGCTCAGTCGTTGTACTCGACTTCCCCGTACAGGTCGTGCTCGTCGCTGCCCATGATCCGCACGTCGACGAATTCGCCCGGTTGCAGGCCAGCCTCGCGACCGTCCTGGACCTGCACCAGGCCGTCGATCTCCGGCGCATCGGCCATCGAACGCGCGATGGCGAGCTCGCCGTCGATCGCATCCACCAGGCAGCGCTGCACGCTGCCGACCTTTGCCGCCAGCCGCGCTTCGGAAATCGCCGCCTGCCGCTCCATGAAGCGGGCCAGCCGCTCCTGCTTCACGTCCTCCGGCACCGGGTCCGGCAGCTCGTTGGCCTTGGCGCCGGTGACCGGCGAATAGGCGAACGCGCCGACGCGGTCCAGCTGGGCCTCGTCGAGGAAGTCCAGCAGCTCCTCGAACTCGGCGTCGGTCTCGCCGGGGAAGCCGACGATGAAGGTGCTGCGCAGGGTGAGGTCCGGGCAGATCGAGCGCCAGCGCTGGATCCGCTCCAGCGTCTTGTCCACCGCGCCGGGCCGCTTCATCAGCCGGAGGATGCGCGGACTGGCGTGCTGGAACGGGATGTCGAGGTACGGCAGCACCTTGCCGTCGGCCATCAGCGGGATCACGTCGTCGACGTGCGGGTACGGATACACGTAGTGCAGGCGCGTCCACACGCCCAGCGTGGACAGGCCTTCGCACAGCGCCTTCATCCGCGTCTCGTAGACGTTGTTGCCCCACAGCCGCGGCGCGTACTTCAGGTCGACGCCGTAGGCGCTGGTGTCCTGCGACACCACCAGCAGCTCCTTGACCCCGCCGCGCACCAGCTTCTCGGCCTCGCGCAGCACCTCGTCGACCGGCCGCGAGACCAGGTCGCCGCGCATGGACGGGATGATGCAGAAGCTGCAGCGGTGGTTGCAGCCTTCGGAAATCTTCAGGTACGCGTAGTGCTTGGGCGTGAGCTTGAGGCCGTAGTCCGGCAGCAGGTCCACGAAGGGGTTGTGCGTCGGCGGCACCGCCGCGTGCACCGCGTCCATCACGCTGGCGTAGTCCTGCGGGCCGCTGATCGACAGCACGCCCGGATGCGCCTGCCGGATCACGTCGGCGCGCTTGCCCAGGCAGCCGGTGACGATGACCTTGCCGTTCTCGGCCATCGCCTCGCCGATCGCGTCCAGCGATTCGGCCACCGCGGAATCGATGAAACCGCAGGTGTTGACCACCACCACGTCGGCATCGTCGTAGGTCTGCACCAGGTCATAGCCCTCCCCCCGCAGCTGGGTGAGGATGCGTTCGGAGTCCACCAAGGCCTTGGGGCCGCCGAGGCTGACAAAGCCGACTTTGGGATTGGCGGAGGCGGGGGTCTGGGACATGGACATCGTGGACGCTGGCCGGCGGGGGTCCGCCGCGGGCCGCGTAGTATACCGGCGGGGGGCTGGCGGCCCGCCCCCACAGGCGTACTATCGCGGCGACGGACGGAGCCAAGCCCATGAGCGAGTGGATGTCCCTGGAAACCCCGAGCGGCCGCATCCGCGCCTGGCTCGCGACACCGCACGTGCCGCCGCGCGGCGCGCTGGTGGTGGTGCAGGAAATCTTCGGCGTGAACGCCCATATCCGCGCGGTCTGCACGACCTTCGCCGAGCATGGCTACGTGGCCATGGCGCCGGCGCTCTTCGACCACTTCGAGCACGACGTGCAGCTGCGCTACGACCCCGAGGGTGTGGCGCGCGGGCGCGAGCTGGTGGAGGAGCTGGGCTTCGAGCGCGCGCTGGAAGACGTGAAGGCGGCCGCCGCCCAGCTGCAGGAATACGGCAAGGTCGGCGTGGTCGGCTACTGCTGGGGCGGCACCGTGGCCTACCTGGCCAACACCCGCCTGTCGATGCCGGCGGTCAGCTATTACGGCGCGCGCACCGTGCCGTTCCTGGACGAACAGCTGGATGCGCCGATGATGTTCCACTTCGGCGAGCACGACCCCAGCATTCCGCAGGCCGACGTCGAGCTGCACCGCCAGCGCCATCCCGAGGCCGACATCCACGTCTATCCCGCCGGCCACGGCTTCAACTGCGACCAGCGCGACGACTTCCACCGCGCCAGCGCGGAACTGGCGCTGGAGCGCACGCTGGGCCTGTTCCGCCGCGCGCTGCGCCCCGCCTACTGAGCCGAGGACGCCATGAGCCCTTCCCAGCCCCCGTCGCGCTACGAACTGCACCCGCAGCTGGCCGACGATACCGCCCCGGTCTGCGACCTGTCGGTCTGCGAAGTGCGGCTGATGGACGATGCCAACCACCCGTGGCTGGTGCTGGTGCCGAAGCTGCCTGGTGCGGTCGAGATCATCGACCTGACCCCGGCGCAGCGCACCCAGCTCAGCGCCGACATCGACGCCGCGGCGCGCGCACTGAAGACGCTGTTCAAGCCGCACAAGCTCAACGTGGCCGCGCTGGGCAACCAGGTGCCGCAGCTGCACGTCCACGTCATCGCCCGCTACACCGACGACATCGCCTGGCCGCGCCCGGTCTGGGGCGCAGCCAACGCGCGGCCGTACGCGCCGGAACAACTCATCGAGCGGGTCAGCGCGCTGCGCGCGGCGCTGGCGCGGTAGGCGCGCTTACGTGTGCGGCAGGGTGACGCCGGTCTGGCCCTGGTACTTGCCGCCGCGGTCCTTGTAGCTGGTCTCGCAGACGTCGTCGGCATCCGACTGGAAGAACAGCATCTGCGCCACGCCCTCGCCGGCGTAGATGCGCGCAGGCAACGGCGTGGTATTGCTGAACTCGAGGGTGACGTGGCCCTCCCACTCCGGCTCCAGCGGGGTCACGTTGACGATGATCCCGCAGCGCGCATAGGTGCTCTTGCCCAGGCACACCACCAGGGTGTCGCGCGGGATGCGGAAGTACTCGACGGTGCGCGCCAGCGCGAAGGAATTGGGCGGGATGATGCACTCGTCGCCGACGATATCGACGAAGCTCTTCGGGTCGAAGTGCTTGGGATCGACAATCGTCGAGTTGATGTTGGTGAACACCTTGAATTCGCGCGAGCAGCGCACGTCGTAGCCGTAGCTGGAGGTGCCGTAGCTGACGATGCGCTGGCCGTCGGCGGCCTGCTTCACCTGGCCCGGCTCGTACGGCTCGATCATGCCGTGCTGCTCGGCCATGCGGCGGATCCAGCGGTCGCTCTTGATGCTCATGCGGTTCGGTCCCGGTGCGGAACCCGCGAGTTTAAGCCAAGCAGGGGGATTGCTGCCGTCCTGCATGCCGCCCAGCGTTCGCAGGCCCGCGGCGAGGCAACTCGATAGCCCCGCCTAGCCCAGCAGCGAGGCCATGATCCCGGTGCGCACCTTCGGCCGCTTGTCCAACTCGGCCAGCAGCGCCCGCGCGGCCGCACGATAGGCATGCGCCGCCGGGGAATCCGGCTGCGCGGCGACGATCGGGGTACCGGCATCGCCATGCTCGCGGATGCCGGTCTCCAGCGGCAGCGCGCCCAGCTGCACCACCCCGTACTGCTCGGCCATCTTCCTGCCGCCGCCCTCGCCGAAGATGCGCTCGGCATGGCCGCAGTTGCCGCACACGTGCACCGCCATGTTCTCGATCAGGCCGAGCACCGGGATGTTCACTTTCTCGAACATCTTCAACGCCTTGCGCG
Source organism: Thermomonas sp. (assembly GCA_024711415.1). Taxonomy (GTDB): domain Bacteria; phylum Pseudomonadota; class Gammaproteobacteria; order Xanthomonadales; family Xanthomonadaceae; genus Thermomonas. Next base: position 10,910 of record JANJSW010000320.1, read on the forward strand.
CGTCCAGCGTGGCGATGTCCTGCGGCGTGGTGACGATGACCGCACCGGCCACCGGGATCTTTTGCGCCATGGTCAGCTGGATGTCGCCGGTGCCCGGCGGCAGGTCCACCACCAGCACGTCGAGATCGCCCCATCGCGTGTCGTTCAGCAGCTGCGAGAGCGCCTGGGTGGCCATCGGCCCGCGCCAGATCATCGGCGTGTCCTGGTCCACCAGCAGCCCGATCGACATCGCCTCCACCCCGTGCGCCTGCATCGGCGTGATGGTCTTGCCGTCCGGACTGTCGGGACGGCCGGACAGACCCAGCATCATCGGCACGCTGGGGCCATACACGTCGGCGTCGAGGATGCCGACCCTCAAGCCTTCCGCGGCCAGCGCCAGCGCCAGGTTCACCGCCGTTGTGGACTTGCCCACCCCGCCCTTGCCGGAGCCGACGGCGATGATGTTGCGGACGTTGGCAAGCGGCTTGAGCTCGCCTTGGACGGCGTGGGAAGGCAGGCGGGACATGGCGGGCTGACGCTTGGGGAATGCGTCGATTCTAGCGAAGCCCCACCTGCACGCCCTTGATTCGCATCAGCGAGCGATGCAGCGGAGACGGTTTCGCGGAACCTTTCCACCGCGCGCGATAGCCACAACGGACAAGGCGCAGTCAATACCAGACGGTACCGTACGTTCAGGGGGCGGATGTTAACCGGCTGTTACGGTTCGGCGTCTCCGGGATGACCGGAGATGCAGTCCCTGCATCCGTCCTACGCAAGTCAAAGATCAAAGAAGATCAAAGGAAGCCCCCCCCATGGTTGTTCGTCAACGACACGTCCTTCGCCGCCCGCTGACGCTGGCGCTTGCCGCAGCGCTGGCCCTGCCCGCCGTCGCCGCCGCCCAGCAGAGCGACGAGAAGGCCAAGGATCTGGACAAGGTGGTCGTCACCGGTTCGCTGATCCCGCAGACCCAGGTCGAGACCTTCGTCCCGGTCACCATCATTTCCGCCGAGGACATCCAGGCCCGCGGCTTCAACAACGTCGCCGAAGTGCTGCAGAAGAGCAGCTTCGCCACCGGCGGCGTGCAGAACAACCAGAGCTCCGCCTCGTTCACCCAAGGCGCCGAGACGCTCAGCCTGTTCGGCCTGTCCGCCAGCTACGTGAAGTACCTGATCGACGGCCGCCCGATGGCCAACTACCCGGCGCTGTACAACGGCTCCGACGTGTTCAACAACATCAGCGGCATCCCGGTGGAGCTGGTCGAGCGCATCGAGATCCTGCCCGGTGGCCAGTCCTCGCTGTACGGCTCCGACGCCATCGCAGGCGTGGTCAACATCATCCTCAAGAAGAACGTGGACGGCAGCGTCCTCAGCGCGCGCATCGGCGCCTTCGACCAAGGCGGCGGCAAGAGTGGCCGCCTGAGCTTCGCCACCAGCGTCAGCAATGCCGACGGTCGCTGGAACACCCTGCTGGGCGTGCAGGCCGAGAAGGCCGACCCGGTGTGGGCCCACCAGCGTGGCCTGACCTCGCAGTTCAACCAGAATGCCTACAACGGCGCGCCGGCCGTGGCCAGCCGCGACTGGATGATCTTCGACGAGCTGAACGGCGGCTACGTGTTCCTCGATCCGGCCAACTGCGGCAACGTCACCGGCGGCTTCGACGGCACCGTGGGCAAGCGCACCCGCGTCGGTTCCGGCGACTACTGCGGCTCGTTCCAGACCCCGGGCTACCGCACCCTGAAGAACGAGAAGGAAGGCGCGCAGGTCTATGCGCACTCCACCTTCGAGCTGACCGACCTGGCGCAGGCCTATGCCGACGTGCTGGTGAGCCACGAGCGGGTCAAGTACAACATCGGCTCCGGCTACCAGTGGTGGGGCACCAACGTGAAGTGGGGCGCGTTCTACGACCCCAGCCTCGACACCCTGGTGAACCTGCAGCGCGCCTTCACCCCGGAGGACATGGGCGGCTGGGAAAACGGCATGAGCGAGAACCGCAGCACGTCCTATGCGGTCACCGTCGGCGTGAACGGCACCCTCGGCGAGGATTCGAACTGGGACTATGACGTCGGCCTGACCCGCACCCAGTACAAGCTGACCGAAACCGACCTCAACCGCCTGTCGTCGATCGACGACTACTTCCAGCAGAAGGTGCTGGGCGAACAGCAGGGCTGGGATCCGATCTTCGACGCCTACCCGGTGTTCACCCCCGACTACGCGGCCTTCTACAAGCTGATGTCGCCCGCCGACTTCTACAGCTTCATGGCGACGACCAAGTCGCACAGCCGCACCTACGACAACATGCTGCGCGCGCAGTTCACCAACGGCGCGCTGTTCTCGCTGCCGGGCGGCGACGCCGGTGCGGCTATCGCCGTGGAAGCCGGCACCCAGGGCTGGGCCTATACCCCCGACGCCCTGCTGCTCAACGGCGACATCTGGGGCACCAAGGCAGTCAGCGGCAAGGGCCAGCGCTCGCGCCACGCGGTGACCGGCGAACTGCGCCTGCCGGTGTGGGAGCAGCTGACCGTGTCGGCTTCAGCCCGCTACGACGGCTTCCGCGCCGCCGGCCGCACCGTCGACAAGCCGACCTACAGCATTGGCCTGGAGTACCGTCCGTTCGAATCGCTGCTGCTGCGCGGCAAGTACGGCACCGCCTTCAAGGCGCCGACCCTCGCCGACCAGTTCCAGGGCGTCAGCGGCTTCTACGGTTACAGCGTGGACTACTACAACTGCGCCCTGCTGGGCTTCGACGCCGGTGAAGTGGCCGACTGCCCGCAGCAGTACGCCGACCTGCAGTACGAAGGCGAGCAGTCCGGCAACCCGGACCTGAAGCCGATCAACGCCACCGTGTGGAGCTACGGCGTGGTGTGGGCGCCGACCGCGAAGTTCTCGCTGAGCGCCGACTACCACCACTGGGACATCCGCAACGAGGTCGCGCTGCAGAACGTCGACCAGCTGATGCGGGATGAGGCCAACTGCCGCCTGGGCACGCTGGACATCAACTCCGGCACCTGCCAGGCCGCGCTGGCCCAGGTCACCCGTGCCGCCAACGGCGACGTGCAGAAGATCTTCCTGAGCAAGGTCAACGTGGCGCAGGAAATCCTGGATGCGGTGACCGTGGATGCCAACTACCGCCAGGATCTGGGCGCCTGGGGCGCGCTGACCCTGGCCGGTTCGTGGACCCGCAACCTCAAGCACGAGATCCAGACCTACCCGACCGACCCGGTGGTGGACGCGCTGGCCGACCCGTACTGGAGCACGGACGCCAAGTACAAGGCGAACGCGTCGGCCAGCTGGAACAAGGACCGCTGGACGACCACCGTCTACGCCAACTACCTCGGCCCGACCCCGAACTACCGCGCCACGCTGGACCCGGCCGGTTACGCGTTCGCCGGTGCCGGCCGCCTGGGTTCGTACACCACGGTCAACGCCAGCGTGAACTTCGACGCCACCGACGCGCTGAAGCTCTCGTTCCTGGTCAACAACCTGGGCAACCGCATCCCCGACATGGACGTTCGCTCCTATTCGGGCACCAGCGGCGAGCCCTACAACAGCGCCAACTTCGACATCCTGGGCCGCGCCTACTACCTCGAGGCCCGCTGGAGCTTCGGCAAGAAGTAAGCAACGCTCAGCGCAACACCCGAAGACCCCGCCGCAAGGCGGGGTTTTTTTTGATGCATCCCCGCGACTGGACGTGCCAACCGCACGCGTGTAAATGTTCGCCAGTTCTCCAGGGGCCAACACATACATGAAACGCATTGCACGACATCCGCTCACCGCCGCGCTGCTGCTGTCCGGCGCCGCCCTCGCCAACGCCCGGACGCCGATCCCGATCGACTCGCTGGCGAAGGTTCCCGACATCCAGTCGGTCACCATGAGCGCCGATGGCAAGAATCTGGTGGCGATCGTCGCCATGCCGGGCTCCAACAACCAGGACACCGCGCTGGCGACCTGGGACCTGGACAACCTCGACGCCGGCTCCAAGATCACCCCTTCCGGCGACCGCATGAAATTCATCGCCGCCAACGCGATGAAGGCCAACCGCGTGCTGGTGATCGGCAGGCAGGAGTGGACCGGCCAGCTGGGCGGCTGCGGCGAGGGCAGCACCAATGGCGCCACCAAGACCTTCGTGTCGAAGGCCTACATGACCGACACCACGCAGAAGAAGTTCGACGAGGCGTTCGCGGACAACACCCGCAAGCTGGGGGTCAGCGAGGACATCCAGCGCTGCCTCGAGATCGCCGGCACCTCCGCGCTGGTGAACACGCTGCCGCTCGATCCGGACAACGTGGTCATCCGACAGACCAGCGGCGTGTCCCTCAGCAGCAACTACTACCTGTACAACCTGCGCAGCGGCGAAACCAAACTGCTGTTCAAGTCTGGCGGGCGCGCCAGCCCCGGCCTGTTCAATCCGCGCAACGGCCAACTGCTGACCAAGAGCCAGCTGGAGCCGATCGGGCCGGGCGAGTACGAACAGCGCATCCTGATCCGCAATCCCAAGACCGGCGAGTTCGACACCCACCCGCTGCTCACCACCAAGCTCAGCGAACGCTATACGGTCGACATCGCGGGGGTCGACGAAGAAACCGGCAAGTATTACGTGCTGACCGACCTGTGGTCCGACCGGGTACAAGCCTGGATGTACGACCCCGTGGCGCAGAAGTTCGACGCCGAACCGCTGCTCGCACACCCGACCTTCTCCATCGGCGGCCTGATCCAGGGCACCCAGCCTGGCAACTTCAACAAGATCCTCGGCTATGTCGTGGATGGGCCGCAGCGCGAGGTCACCTACGTCGAGCCGCAGATGGCGGCCATCCATGCCATGCTCAAACAGGCGTTCCCGGGCCAGAACGTCAGCCTCGGGGGCTACAACGACGGCCTGTCACGCGTGCTGTTCAGTACCTCCAGCGCACAGGTCGCGCCCTCCTATCACGTGCTGCTGAACCGCAAGCAGGTGGTGAGCCTGGGTGGACAGCGTCCGTGGATCGACGGCAAGCAGATCGGCGAACAGCGCTGGGTGAACTATCCGGCCCGCGACGGCCTCAGCATTCCCGCGATCCTCGATCTGCCCGCGGGGTGGAAGCCCTCCGACGGCCCGCTGCCGACCATCATCCATCCGCACGGCGGCCCCTGGGCCCGCGACTACGCAGGCTGGGACGGCTCCGGCTGGGTCCCGTTCCTGACCTCGCGCGGCTATGCCGTGCTGCGTCCCCAGTACCGGGGTTCCACCGACCTCGGCCGCAAGCTCTGGCTGGCTGGCGACGCCCAGTGGGGCGAGAAGATGCAGGACGACAAGGACGACGGGGCCGCCTGGCTGGTCAAGGAAGGCATCGCCGATCCGAAGCGGATGGCGATCTTCGGCTATTCGTACGGCGGATTCGCAGCCGCAGCCGCCGCGGTCCGCCCGAACAGCCCGTACCAGTGCGCGATTTCCGGCGCGCCGGTGACCGACTTGGCCAAGATCGGGATGAGCTGGAGCGACAACCGCCTCCAGCGGATCCTGCAGGGCAACACGGTCAAGGGCATGGACCCGATGCAGAACACCGCCAAGGCCAACATCCCCGTGCTGCTCT
>JANJSW010000308.1 GCA_024711415.1 Thermomonas sp.
GTGGACAGGCCGCGCGCCTTCAGCACCGACTTCAGCGCGTGGAAGATCTCGGTGCCGCTGCGCAGCGCTTCGCTGAAGGAATCGAAGCCGACCGGCAGGACCATAAACTCCTGCAGGTCCACGTTGTTGTCGGCGTGCGCGCCGCCGTTGATGATGTTCATCATCGGCACCGGCAGCACCGGCGCGGTGCCGGTCAGGCCGGCAAGGTACTGCCACAGCGCCTGCTTCTTCGAGGCCGCCATCGCGTGCGCGGCCGCCATCGACACGCCCAGCAGCGCGTTCGCGCCCAGACGGCCCTTGTTCTCGGTGCCGTCCAGATCGATCAGGCGCTTGTCCAGGCCGGCCTGGTCGGCGGCGTCGAAGCCCTGCAGCGCATCGGCGATCACGCCGTTGACGTTGCCCACGGCCTTCGACACGCCCTTGCCGAGGTAGCGGGTCTTGTCGCCATCGCGCAGCTCCACCGCTTCCTTGCTGCCGGTGGAGGCGCCGGACGGCACCGCCGCGCGGCCGAACGAACCATCGGCCAGCGTCACTTCGGCTTCAAGGGTGGGATTGCCGCGGCTGTCGAGGATTTCGCGGGCGTGGATCCGGGTGATCGTGGTCATGATGGGAAATCGTCTCGGGAATCAGAGGGAGGATTCGAGGAAGCCGCCACGCTTGGTCACGGCGTCCAGTGCCAGCAGGGTTTCCAGCAGCGCTTCCATCTTGCCCAGCGGCCAGGCATTGGGGCCGTCGGACAGGGCCTTGCTCGGGTCGGGATGGGTTTCCATGAACACGCCCGACACGCCCACGGCAACCGCGGCGCGCGCCAGCACCGGCACGAACTCGCGCTGGCCGCCGGAGCTTGCACCCTGCCCGCCCGGCAGCTGCACCGAGTGGGTGGCGTCGAACACCACCGGGCAGCCGGTATCGCGCATCACCGCGAGGCTGCGCATGTCGCTGACCAGGTTGTTGTAGCCGAAGCTGGCGCCGCGCTCGCAGACCATGATCTGCTGGTTGCCGGTGGACCTGGCCTTCTCCACCACCGGCTTCATGTCCCACGGCGACAGGAACTGACCCTTCTTGATGTTGACCGGTTTGCCGGTGGCGCAGACCCTGGTGATGAAATCGGTCTGCCGCACCAGGAAGGCCGGCGTCTGCAGCACGTCGACGACGGAAGCCACTTCGTCCATCGGCGTGTATTCGTGCACGTCGGTCAGCACCGGCACTTTGATCTGGCGCTTCACTTCGGCCAGCACGCGCAGGCCCTCTTCCATGCCGGGGCCGCGGAAGCTGTTGATCGAGGTGCGGTTGGCCTTGTCGAAGCTGGACTTGAAGATGAAGTTGATCCCCAGCTTGCCGGTGATCTCCTTCAACTGCCCCGCCACGTCGATCTGCAGCTGCTCGCTTTCCACCACGCAGGGGCCGGCGATCAGGAACAGCGGTTGATCCAGCCCGACCTTGAAGCCGCAAAGATCCATGGGTGCGCTCACTTCTGCAGGGCCGCGCGACGTTCGCGGGCGGCGCGGATGAAGCCGATGAACAGCGGATGCCCGCTGCGCGGCGTGGACAGGAACTCGGGATGCGCCTGGCAGGCCAGGAACCACGGATGGACGGACTGCGGCAGTTCCACCATTTCCACCAGCAGGTCGTCCATCGACTTGGCGGAGATCACCAGCCCGGCGTCCTCCAGCTGGGTGCGGTAGCGGTTGTTGAACTCGTAGCGGTGGCGGTGGCGCTCGCCCACCACGTCCTTGCCGTACAGCGCATGCGCCAGCGTGCCCGGCTTGACCCGCTGCTCCTGCAGGCCCAGGCGCATGGTGCCGCCCAGGTCGGAGCCCTCGCTGCGGCGTTCGACCTCACCGCTCTGGGTGCGCCACTCGGTGATCAGGCCGATCACCGGATGGGCGGCATTGCGGTCGTTCTCGGTGCTGTTGGCGCCAGCCAGCCCGGCCTCGTGGCGGGCCATGTCGACCACCGCCGCCTGCATGCCGTAGCAGATGCCGAAGTACGGCAACCCGGTGGCCCGGGCGTACTGCGACGTCAGCACCTTGCCCTCGAAGCCGCGGTCCCCGAACCCGCCCGGCACCAGCACGCCGTCGACGTCGGCCAGCAGCGCGGCAGCGCCCTCGCGCTCGAGGTCGCCGGCCTCCAGCCACTTCAGGTTCACGCGGGTGCGCTGGCGGATGCCGCCATGCTTGAGCGCCTCGCCCACCGATTTGTAGGCGTCCTTGTGGTCGACGTACTTGCCGACCACGGCGATGGTGACCTCATCGTCGGGATGCTCCGCGGCATCGACCACCGCGTCCCATTCCGACAGGTCGGCGGCATGCGCCTTGTCCTGCAGGCGCAGCTGCTCCACCACCAGCTGGTCCAGGCCCTGCGCGTGCAGCCAGCGCGGGATCTTGTGGATGTTGTCCAGGTCGATGGCGGACACCACCGCCTTTTCCGGCACGTTGGTGAACAGCGCGATCTTGCGGCGCTCGCCGTCCGGCAGCGGCTTCTCGCTGCGGCACATCAGCACGTCGGGCTGGATGCCGATGCCGCGCAGCTCCTTCACCGAATGCTGGGTGGGCTTGGTCTTCAGCTCGCCGGCGGCGGCGATGTAGGGCACCAGCGTGAGGTGCATGAACATCGCCTTGTCGGCGCCGCGCTCGATCCTCAGCTGGCGGATCGCCTCGAGGAACGGCAGCGACTCGATGTCGCCGACGGTGCCGCCGATCTCGACGATGCCGACGTCGAAGCCCGTGGTGGCGGCGTCGATGCAGTGCTTGATCTGGTCGGTGACGTGCGGGATGACCTGCACGGTGCCGCCGAGGTAGTCGCCGCGGCGCTCCTTGCGGATCACGGCGTCGTAGATCTTGCCGGTGGTGATCGAATTCAGGCCCGACAGGCGGGTGTTGACGAAGCGCTCGTAATGGCCGAGGTCGAGGTCGGTCTCGGCGCCATCGTCGGTGACGTAGACCTCGCCGTGCTGGAACGGGCTCATCGTGCCCGGGTCGACGTTGAGGTACGGATCCAGCTTCATCATCGTGACCTTCAGGCCACGGGCTTCGAGGATCGCTGCAAGCGAGGCGGCGGAAATGCCTTTGCCGAGCGAGGACACCACGCCCCCGGTCACGAAGAGGAGGGGCGTATGGGTAGCAGGGGAAGTCATGGCGGCAGCGCGGCGCTGGAAACCCGCATTCTAGCGGCAAGACGCGCCGGCGTACATGCCCGCCACCCCGCGCCCTGGACATAAGCCATTGATCCGAATACGGAAAGCCGCTTTGCCGGAAAATCCGCCGATGGGTTGTCACCGCGATCGACGCCGCCATCGAGTGGCGGCTCCGGCTCCCGCTCAGTCGCGCGGCTGCACCGCGTGCCAGGCCGCCGCGCCGATCAGGCCCAGGTCGCCGTGCTCCAGCGCGTGCACCGGCAGCTGGCGCAGGCTGCCGGACAGCACGCCCTTGTCGAGGAAGCGGCGGATGAAATCGCCCCGGCCCAGATGGCGCTGCAGGTGCCCGGTCAGGCCACCGGCCAGGCAGACCGAGCCGGCGCGGAAGGTCAAGGCCAGGTCGCCGGCGAAGCTGCCCAGCCACCCGCAGAACACCGTGATGCACTCGGCCGCCAGCGGATCGCTGCCGCGATCCGCTGCCTCCACCAGCTCGGCAGGCGTGTGCCAGCGCGGCGGCACCTCGCGCAGCGCGCACAGCGACTGGTACAGGTTCACCAGCCCGGGGCCGGAGAACACCCGCTCGCTGGCCACGTGGCCGAAGCGCGCCTGCAGCAGCCGCAACACCTCCAGTTCCAGCGGCGTGGCGGCCGCCAGCGCGGCCTGCCCCGCCTCGCTGGGCTGCACGGCGAGCCGGCCACCCTGTTCCACCAGCAGCGCGGCGCCCAGCCCGGTGCCCGGGCCCAGCAGCAGCGTCGGCAGCGGCAGGCCGCCTGCCGTCCCCAGCGGCTGGAACTGCGTTTGGGGAATCCGCGGCAGCGCCCAGGCCAGCGCCTCGAAATCATTGATCAGGTGCAGATGGCCGATGCCGGCATCGCGACGGGTCGCGGACAGCGACACCGGCCAGGCAAGGTTGCCGTTGAGCAGATGATCGCCCTGCAGCACGCCGGCAATCGCCACCACGCAGGCGTCCGGGAACGCGGTTTCGCCGGCCTCGACGGCCTCGTCGCGGAAGCGGCGCAGCACCGCGGCCAGGCTGGGAAAGGCCGCGCATTCGTAGCGGCGGTGGAAACGGACGGTGAACCCGTCGCCCTCCGGATCGACCAGGCCCACCCGTGCATAGGTGCCGCCCACGTCGGCGGCAAGCAGGCGCTTTGCCGATACCTGCGCGGTCACGCCCGCCCCCTCCAACACTGTGTCGCCATGCACCTGCCGCCGTCGCCTGCCTTCGGGAAGGATCGACCCGTCCGGCGACCCGGCGGCGATTGTAGGCGATGGCGCCGCGCCGGCGGCCGGCCGGCGCAGTGCTGGATCAAGCCGCCTTGTAGCGGCGGGTGAAGGTGTCGCAGACCACGCCCATCGCGGTGCGCCAGCGCGCCATCAGCGCCGGCGTGGCCTCCTCGTCGGTTTCGCCGATCACCTGCAGCAGGCTGTCGATCCAGTACGGGTACAGCGCCGGATCGACCGGTGCGTGCCCCTGGCAAGCGTGCACGTCGGCCATCTGCTCGGTGGTCCGCCGCGACAGCCCGCTGCCGGCGGCATGCAGGATCGCCACGCTGATTCCGCGCCGCAGCGCCATCCGCTGCTTGCTGAAGTCGGTGTCGGCGAACATCGCGGCGATGGCCGGATGGCTGGCCATGAACACCTCGTAGAAGCGTTCGATGAAGCGCTTGTCGCGCAGGCAGCGGCCGTAGCTCTGCTGCAGGTCTTCGTATTGGTCGGACATTGCCGGCCGCTCTCCGTGGGGGTTGCACGGCATCATCGGCCCAGCACGCACGGCCGGTGTTGATCTGGCGCAAAGCCGCACGCGGCGTGGCACGGTTCGTGACGGCGTTCAACCTTGACCGCGGCAGGCGGGGCGACCATCCTGCGCCGTCCCCCCGCAGTACGCCCGCATGAACACCCGCTACAACGCCGCCGACATCGAAGTCCTCTCCGGCCTGGACCCGGTCAAGCGCCGGCCCGGCATGTACACCGACACCAGCCGCCCGAACCACCTGGCGCAGGAAGTCATCGACAACGCGGTGGACGAGGCACTGGCCGGGCACGCGCGCGGCATCGAGGTGACCCTGCATGCCGACGGCAGCTGCGAAGTGGCCGACGACGGCCGCGGCATGCCGGTGGACATCCACCCGGAGGAGAAGATCCCCGGCGTCGAGCTGATCCTCACCCGCCTGCACGCCGGCGGCAAATTCAGCAACAAGAACTACACCTTCAGCGGCGGCCTGCACGGCGTCGGCGTCAGCGTGGTCAACGCGCTGTCGAACAAGGTCGATGTGTTCATCAAGCGCGACGGCAACGAATACCACATGGCCTTCGCCGACGGCGACCGTGCCTCCGCGCTGGCGGTGGTCGGCAGCGTGGGCAAGAAGAACACCGGCACCCGGCTGCGCTTCTGGCCGGACCCGAAGTACTTCGACACGCCCAAGTTCAACCTGCGCGCGCTCAAGCACCTGCTGCGCGCCAAGGCGGTGCTCTGTCCTGGCCTGACCGTCAGCCTGTTCGACGAGGCCAGCGGCGAGCGCCTGCAGTGGCATTACGAGGACGGCCTGCGCGACTACCTGAAGGGCGAACTGGACGGACGCGAGCTGCTGCCGCCGGAGCTGTTCGTGGGCAGCCTGAAGAAGGACACCGAGGTGGTGGACTGGGCGGTGGCCTGGCTGCCGGAAGGCGAGCTGGTGCAGGAAAGCTACGTCAACCTGATTCCCACCGCCCAGCACGGCACCCACGTCAACGGCCTGCGCAGCGGCTTCACCGATGCGCTGCGCGAGTTCTGCGACTTCCGCAACCTGCTGCCGCGCGGGGTCAAGCTGGCGCCGGAAGACGTGTGGGACCGGGTCGCCTTCGTGCTGTCGCTGAAGATGACCGACCCGCAGTTTTCCGGCCAGACCAAGGAACGCCTGTCCTCGCGCCAGGCCGCGGGCTTCGTCGAGGGCGCCGCGCACGACGCCTTCAGCCTGTGGCTCAACGCCCACACCGAGTTCGGCGAGAAGATCGCGCAGCTGGCCATCGAGCGCGCCTCGGCGCGGCTCAAGACCGAGAAGCAGATCGTCCGCAAGAAGGTGACGCAGGGCCCGGCCCTGCCCGGAAAGCTGGCCGACTGCATTTCGCAGGACCTGTCGCGCACCGAGCTGTTCCTGGTCGAAGGCGACTCCGCCGGCGGCAGCGCCAAGCAGGCCCGCGACAAGGATTTCCAGGCCATCCTGCCGCTGCGCGGCAAGATCCTGAACACCTGGGAAGTCGCCTCCGGGCAGGTGCTGGGTTCGCAGGAAGTGCATGACCTGGCGGTCGCCATCGGTTGCGATCCCGGCAAGGACGAGATCGACGGGCTGCGCTACGGCAAGATCGTGATCCTGGCCGACGCCGACAGCGATGGCCTGCACATCGCCACCCTGCTCACCGCGCTGTTCCTCCGGCATTTCCCCGCGCTGG
>JANJSW010000333.1 GCA_024711415.1 Thermomonas sp.
ATGTGGTACGGCATGATCAGCGGCGCGGCCGGCGAGATCTTCAGGCGGCTGCGCACGTCGACGCCGGCGGCCTCCAGCTCCTCGATCTCCTTGCGCAGGGCGGCCGGCGAGATCACCACGCCGTTGCCGATCAGGCACAGCGCGCCGTCGCGCAGGATGCCCGACGGGATCAGGTGCAGCACCGTCTTCTTGCCGTTGATGACCAGCGTGTGGCCCGCGTTGTGGCCGCCCTGGAAGCGCACCACCGCACCGATGTCCTCGGTCAGCAGATCGACGATCTTGCCCTTGCCCTCATCGCCCCACTGGGCGCCCAACACCACGACCGACTGGCCCATGGCCGCAACTCCTTGTTTTCTGGCGGCCATCGGGGCCGCTGGATGGGTGTGCCGGCAAGCCTGCCACCGTTTGCGGGCTGCCATCGGGGCGGCCCGCGGCGGCGGGTACGCCAGACACGGAAAAAGCCGAGGCGAACCCCGGCTTTTGCGCATTCTACCCGCTTATGAAGGCAGCCGCGAACCCGGCGCAGGCCGCCGTTCAGGCCCCCGGATGACGCGCCAGGCCGGAGGCAAGACTCAGCCGCGCACCACCCACAGCGACACCAGCCCGAGCGCCAGCACGATGCCGCCGATCCGCCGCACGTGCTCGTCAGGCAGGTTCAGCAGCTGCGCCGCGGCACGCTTCCAGGCACCTGGCGCGGCGAACAGGAACAGGCCCTCGATGACCGCCACCAGGCAGAGTGCGGCCCAGAGGTCAGCCACGGCGGTGCGGGTGCCCGGAGGACGCCTTCACGAAGGGCGTCATCAGCGATCGCTGCGCATGTACTGCAGGAACGGGTCGTTGCGCTCCAGCACGATCACGCTTTCACCGCCGGAGAACGCCTTGCGGTAGGCCTCCAGGCTGCGCTGGAACGCGTAGAAGGACGGATCGCGGTTGGCTGCCTCGGCGTAGATGCGCGCGGCCTCCGCATCGCCTTCACCGCGCAGCTTCTGTGCATCGCGCTCGGCCTCGGCCAGGATCACCTGCTGGTCGCGGTCGGCGCCGGCGCGGATCTCGTTGGCCTGCTCCTCGCCCTCCGCGCGCAGGCGGCTGGCCACCTGCTGGCGCTGGGCGCGCATGCGGTTGTAGACGTCATCGATGACGCGGCTGTCGGTGGGCAGGTCGAGCTGCTTGATGCGCAGGTCGATGATCCGCACGCCGAGCGTGGCCGCACCCTTGTTGATGATGTCCAGCTGGCTCTTGACGATCTCGGTACGGTCGCCCGACACCGCCTGCTGCAGGGTGCGCGCGTTGATCTCGTTGCGCAGCGCGTCCTTGATGATCGGGGCGAGGCGGTCCACCGCCGCAGCCTCGTCGCCGCCGGTGGCGCGATAGAAGGCACGCGCATCCTGGATCTGGCCGACCGCGAAGAAATCCACGCTGACGTCCTTGCGCTCGGAGGTCAGGTAGCGCTCCGGCTCGGCCGGCAACACCTGCAGGCGCTTGTCGAACACCCGCGCGGTTTCCACCAGCGGCCACTTGAAGTGCAGGCCGGGGCCCAGGTCGACCCGCGACACGCGGCCGAGGTTCAACACGATCGCGGTATGACCTTCGCTGACCACGAACACCGAGCCCATCAGCAGCACCAGCGCGGCAACCACCGCCGCCATCCATGCCGGGAATCTCATCGCACCACCTCCTCACGACCCGCGGGGCGGCCGCTGCGGGCCGGGCGCGCCTGCGCCTCCGGCGCGGCGGCTTCCACCGTCGGCGACAACAGTTCGGGCAGCACCGCCTGCGCGGGTGCCTGCTTGGCGCCGCCGTCCATCGGCACGTAGATCAGCTGGCGACCGTCGCCACCGACGATCTTGCGGTTGCGCGCCAGCACGTCCTGCACGGTTTCCAGCCACAGGCGCTTGCGGGTCACCTCCGGCGCGCCCTTGTACTGCGCGACCAGCAGGCTGAAGCGCTCGGCGTCACCGGTGGCACGGGCGATCTCGGCGGTCTTGTAGCCTTCGGCCACGGTGCGCACGCGCGCGGCCTGGCCGCGTGCTTCCGGCACCACCTTGGCGGCGTAGGCGCGGGATTCCGAGATCAACCGCTCCTTGTCCTGCTGGGCGCTGTTGACGTCGTCGAACGCCGGCTTGACCTGTTGCGGCGGACGCGCGTCGGGCAGGTTCAGCTCTGTCACCACCAGGCCGGTGCGATAGGCCTCCAGCGACTTCTGCAGGCGCTCGCGCGCGCCCACCGCCAGCTGCTCGCGCGCACCCAGCACGGTATCGAGGGTGGAACGGCCCACCTGCTCGCGCACGGTGCTGAGCGCGGCCTGGCGCAGCACTTCGTCGCCGTCGCGGGTACCGAACAGGTACAGCTGCGGGTCGGCCACGCGGTACTGCACGTTCACCGCGACCTCGACGATGTTCTCGTCGCTGGTCAGCACCGGCACGCGGTCCTCGTAGTTCTTGATCTGGGTGGCATTGACCTTGATGACGCGCTCGACCGGCCACGGCAGCTTGAAGTTCGGGCCCGGCTGCATCACCCGGTCGAACATGCCGAAGCGCAGCACCACGCCGCGCTGCTGTTCGGCAATCAGCACGAAGCAGTTGAACGCCAGCCACAGCGCGAACGCCAGCCCTATCCAGCGCAACGGGCTGCCGCCACCGCCGAAGTCCGGCAGCTTGTCCAGCAACCGGCCGAAACCGCCACCCGTGGACCGGCCGGAACTGCCGCCGGGCCGGTTCCACGCCATCCAGACCGATTTGGGCCCGCGCGGGCCGCTGTTGTGTGTCGTCATGTGCCTGATTCTACTGAGAAGCGGTCCGCCGGGTGGGGCTCATCCGGAAACTCCGGTTCCTCCGGCAGCAGCGCGCGCAGCGGCGCGCCGTCGGATTGGGCCGCCAGCCGCGCGGCGTCGGCCTGCGGCAGGTCGATCGACAGGCGCCAGCCGTCCGCTTCGTGGTGTTCGGCGCGAACCGCGTCCAGCGCATGCAGGCGCGCGCGCAGGCGGCCGGCGTCGGTGGGCAGGTGCACCTCGCCGACCACGCGGCGCAGGCCGAGGCGTTCGCCCAGGGCGTCGCGCAACAGGTCCAGCCCCAGCCCGTCGCGCGCCGACAGCCAGACCGCGGCGCGCGCTTCGCCACGCGCGTCGATCCGGGGCTGCGCGCCTTCGATCCGGTCGATCTTGTTGAACACCAGCAGCTGCGGGATGTCACCGGCACCGATCTCGTGCAGCACCGCATCGACCTGGGCCATGCGTTCGTCGCGCAGCGGATCGTCGGCATCGATGACATGCAGCAGCAGGTCGGCCTCGCGCGCCTCGCTCAGGGTGGAGCGGAACGCGGCCACCAGTTCGTGCGGCAGGTCGCGCACGAAACCGACGGTATCGGCCAGCACCACGCCGCCGCCCGGCAGCATGATCCTGCGCACGGTCGGATCCAGGGTGGCGAACAGCTGGTCGGCGGCGTAGGCATCGGCGCCGGTGAGCGCGTTGAACAGGGTCGACTTGCCGGCGTTGGTGTAGCCCACCAGCGCCACCCGCGGCAGTTCGCTGCGCACCCGCGCGCGGCGCATCTGGGTGTGCTGCACCTCGACCTTCTCCAGCCGCTTCTGCAGCATTTCCATGCGCTTCTGCAGCAGCCGGCGGTCGGTTTCCAGCTGGGTTTCGCCGGGCCCGCGCAGGCCGATCGAGCCGCCGCGCTGGCGCTCCAGGTGGGTCCAGCCGCGCACCAGCCGGGTCGCCATGTGGCGCAACTGCGCCAGTTCGACCTGCAGCTTGCCCTCGTGGCTGCGCGCGCGCTGGGCGAAGATGTCCAGGATCAGCCCGGTGCGGTCCACCACCCGCCGCTCCAGCACCTTTTCCAGGTTGCGTTCCTGGATCGGCGTCAGCGCGTGGTTGACCAGCACCAGATCGGCACCGGTTGCCTCGCAGGCGGCCTTGACCTCCTCGAGCTTGCCAGTGCCTATCAGGATCGACGGATTGGGCTTGTCGATCCGCGCCGGCAGCGTGGCCAGCACGCGCGCACCGGCAGACCGCGCCAGCTCGGCGAATTCCTCCAGCACCCCTTCGGCCGGCGGGCCGCCGGCGTGGGGCTGGATCAGCAGCGCGTTTTCACCGCCGCGCGAGCGTTCGAACAATTGGGTCGGCATCGGGAGTTAAGTGCGGGCGACGGCCCGCGATTGCAAGCCCGCGCCGCGACCGGGTCAGTCGGCTTCGCCCTGCGGCTGCACGGGCTCGCCGGCATCGCCGGATTCCCCCGCCCCGCCCAGGCGCACGTTGCGCGCCGGCACCACGGTGGAAATCGCGTGCTTGTAAACCATCTGGCTGACGGTGTTGCGCAGCAGGATGACGAACTGGTCGAAGGACTCGATGGTGCCCTGCAGCTTGATGCCGTTGACCAGATAGATGGACACCGGCACGCGCTCGCGGCGCAAGGCGTTCAGGAATGGATCCTGCAAGGACTGCGACTTCGTCATGGATTCCCCGTACTGTCGTGCGTTGTTGTTTGTCGTGGGCCGACGCCTGCGGCGATCCCCGGCCCCGCACCCGTCCATCGCGGCGGGTGCGTCCCGATGTTAACGCAGGAGTCAGCTCCGCGGAAACGCCGCTGCCGCACACCGCCACCGCCGCACCGTGATGCCCGCCGAGCCTATACGATGCCGTTGCGGCCGAGGAACCCATCCACAGCCACGTCCAGCGCGTCGCGTTGCGATGCCGGGTCGAACCAGCGTGCATCCAGCTCGCCGCGCAGCCAGGTGAACTGGCGCTTGGCCAGCTGGCGGGTGGCGGCGATGGCGCGTTCGCGGAACTCGGCCGGCGAGGATGCACCATCCAGGTGCTCCCAGGCCTGCCGGTAGCCCACCGCACGCAACGCCGGCAGGTCCAGCGGCTGCGGATGCGCGGCGAGTTCCGGCAATGCGCGCAGCGCGCGGACTTCGTCGAGGAAACCGTCCGCCAGCATCGCGTCGAAACGGGCTTCGATGCGCGCATGCAGGTCGGCGCGCCGCGGTGGCGCCAGCACCAGCTTCAGCGTGCACAGCGGCAGGCGCTGGCTGGACGCGATGCGCCGCCAGTCGCTGATGCTGCGCCCGCTGAGCCGGTAGACCTCCAGCGCGCGCTGGATGCGCTGGGCGTCGGTGGCATGGATGCGCGCGGCGGCCACGGGATCGATCCGCGCCAACTCGGCGTGCAGCGCGGCCCAGCCGCGCGCGCTGGCCTCCTCCGCAAGCGCGGCGCGCAGCGCCGGATCGGCCGCGGGCATGTCGGACAAGCCCTCCAGCAACGCATGGAAGTACAGCCCGGTGCCGCCCGCCAGGATCGGCAGCCGGCCGCGCGCGACGATGCCGTCGATGGCGCGTTTCGCATCGATCGCGAACTCTGCCGCCGAATACGGCTGCCACGGCTCGCGCACGTCGATCAGGTGGTGCGGCGCCTGCGCCTGTTCGGCGCGGGTGGGCTTGGCCGCACCGATGTCGAGGCGGCGATAGACCAGCGCGGAATCGACGCTGACGATCTCGCCGCCGAGACGCCGCGCGAGCTCGATGGCATACGCGCTCTTGCCCGACGCGGTCGGGCCCATCAACGCGATCGCGCGCGGGCGCGCGTCCAGCCCCATCGGCTTCAGTAGCCGCTTTCGCGCAGGCTGGCCCGGACCTGCGCATGGCGCGCCTGCACCTCGGCCGGCGGCGGCTGCGACAGCAGGCTGCCGACCACGATCGCGATGCTCGCCACGATGAAACCCGGCACCATTTCGTACAGCGTGCTGCCGGTGTGCTTCCACAGCACCACGGTCAGCGCGCCGGCGAGCATGCCGGCGAGCGCACCGATGCCGGTCATCCGCGCCCAGAACAGCGAGAACAGCACCACCGGCCCGAACGCCGCGCCAAAGCCGGCCCAGGCGTAGCTGACCAAGCCCAGCACGCGACTGTCCGGATCGCGCGCAATCCAGATCGCCAGCAGCGCCACCGCCAGCACGGTGGCGCGACCCACCCAGACCAGCTCGCGCTCGCCGGCATGCGGCCGGAAGAAGCCGTGGTAGAAGTCCTCGGTCAACGCGCTGGAGCAGACCAGCAGCTGGCAGCTGAGCGTGCTCATCACCGCGGCCAGGATCGCCGAGAGCAGCACGCCGGCCACCCACGGATTGAACAGCGCTTCGGCCAGCACGATGAAGACGCGCTCGGGGTTTTCGCCCAGCGCGACCGCCGGCTGCGGATGCTGGGTGGCCCAGGCGATGCCCGCCAGCCCCACCGCGACCGCGCCCAGCAGGCACAGCACCATCCAGGTCATGCCGATCCGCCGCGCCTGCGGGATCACCGCCAGCGAATCGGCCGCCATGAAGCGGGCCAGGATGTGCGGCTGGCCGAAATAGCCCAGCCCCCACGCCAGCGCCGACACCACCGCGACCAAGCCGCCGCCACCGATCCATTGCAGCCGGGCCGGATCGACCTGCTCGATCACCCGCAGCGTCTCGCCCGGGCCGCCCACGCTGAGGACGACGATGATCGGCGTCAACAGCAGGGCGAAGATCATCAGGGTGGCCTGCACGGTATCGGTCCAGCTCACCGCGAGGAAGCCGCCGATCAGGGTGTACAGGATCGTTGCGGCGGCACCCCACCACAGCGCCTGCGCGTACGGCAGGCCGAACACGCTTTCGAACAGCCGCGCCCCGGCCACGATGCCGCTGGCGCAGTAGATCGCGAAGAACACCAGGATCACCAGCGCCGACACGATCCGCAGCAGCCGCCCGTTGCCGGCGAGGCAGGCCCCGGAGAAGCGCGTGGTGAAATAGTCAGGCAGGGTCAGCGCGTTGTCGGTGCGCTCGGTGTACACGCGCAGCGGCCCGGCCACGAAACGCCAGTTGCACCACGCACCGATGCACAGCCCGATGGCGATCCACGCCTCGCTGACGCCGGTCAGGTAGAGCGCGCCGGGCAGGCCCATCAGCAGCCAGCCGCTCATGTCGGAGGCACCGGCGGACAGCGCGGTGACGTACCCGCCCAGCGAGCGTCCGCCGAGGATGTAGTCGTCTAGGTTGCGGGTCGAGCGCCAGGCCGCCAACCCGATCCCCACCATCGCAAGGAGGTAGAGGCCAAAGGTGATCAGCAGCGGGGTACTGGCGGTCATGCGCGCGCTCCGGTTGGACGGCGCACTTTAACCCGGCGCGGCGCGGCGCCGCTTATTCCGGCCAGACGATCTCCGGCCGGCCGGCGTCCTTGCGCGGCGGCGCAATCGCGGCAACCGCGGCCCAGACCTTCAACGCATCCACGGTCGCAGCCACGTCGTGCACGCGCACGATGGTGGCGCCGTTCTGCGCGGCGATGAGATGGGCCGCCACCGAACCATGCACGCGCTGGCGGGGCTCGTCTCGCCCGGTGAGCTCGCCGATGGTCTGCTTGCGCGACAACCCGGCCAGCACCGGCACGCCCAGTTCGGTGAACCGGCGCAGCTGCGCGAGCAGCTGCAGGTTGTGGGCGACGGTCTTGCCGAAGCCGAAGCCGGGATCGGCGATGATGTTCTTCCTGGCGATGCCCGCCATCTCGGCGGCGAAGATGCGTTCGGCCAAGAAGCGGTGCACCTCGCCCACCACGTCGTCGTACTCCGGCGCCGCCTGCATCGAGCGCGGCTCGCCCAGCATGTGCATCAGCACCACAGGCATCGCCAGTTCCGCGGCCGCATCGAGTGCGCCCTCGCGGCGCAGGCCGTACACGTCGTTGAGCATGCCGGCACCGGCTGCGACCGCCGCGCGCATCACCTCGGGCTTGCTGGTGTCGATGCTGATCGGCAGCGTGGTTTGCCGCGCCAACCCTTCGATCACCGGGACCACCCGGCGCAGCTCCTCCTCCACCGGCACTTCCTGCGATCCCGGGCGGGTGGATTCGCCGCCGACATCGAGGATGTCGGCGCCCTCCTCCGCCAGCCGCAGGCCGTGGGCGATGGCGGCGCCGGCGTCGAAGTGCGCGCCACCGTCGGAAAACGAATCCGGAGTGATGTTGACGATGCCCATCACCCGCGGGCGGTCCAGCCGCAGGATGCGGCCGTTGCAGTCGAGCTGGGGGGAGGTGTCGAACATCGGGATCCGCCAACGAAAAAGGCCAGAGCGAACTCTGGCCTTTTCGTCATCCGGCGGCAAGCATCGCTCAGCCCTGCACGACGGGCCCGCCGATCGGCGCGGCCGGCGGCGCTGCATCGCCACCGGGCTTGTTGCCCGGCTTGCTCCAGCCCACCGGCGGCGGCACTTCGCGGCCGTCCATGATCGCGTCGATCTGCGGCACGTCGATGGTCTCGTACTCCAGCAGCGCCTTGGCCATCACGTGCAGCTTGTCGATGTTCTCGTTCAGCAGCTGCGTCGTGCGCGCGTAGGCGCGGTCGAGGATGCCGCGGACCACGTCGTCGATCCGGCGCGCGGTGTCGTCGGAGACGTTCTTGTGCTGGGTCACGCTGCGACCCAGAAACACCTCGTCCTCCTCCTCGCCGAAGGTGATCGGGCCGAGTTCGGACAGGCCCCACTTGGTCACCATGTTGCGGGCCATCTTGGTGGCGCGCTCGATGTCGTTGGACGCACCGGTGGTCACCTTGTCGGCGCCGAAGATCAGCTCCTCGGCGACGCGGCCGCCATACAGCGAGGCCAGCTGCGACTCGATCGCGATCTTGTTGTAGCTGTACTTGTCGCCTTCGGGCAGGTACATGGTCACGCCCAGCGCGCGGCCGCGCGGGATGATGGTGACCTTGTAGACCGGGTCGTGCTCCGGCACCAGCCGGCCGACGATGGCATGGCCGGCCTCGTGGTAGGCGGTGAGGGTCTTCTCCTGCTCGCTCATCGCCATCGAACGGCGTTCGGCACCCATCAGAATCTTGTCGCGCGCCTTGTCGAAGTGCTCCATGCGCACTTCCTTGGCGTTCTCGCGCGCGGCGAACAGCGCGGCCTCGTTGCACAGGTTGGCAAGATCCGCGCCGGAGAAGCCGGGCGTGCCGCGGGCAATGGTCATCGGCACCACGTCGTCGGCCAGCGGCAGCTTGCGCATGTGGACCTTGAGGATCTGCTCGCGGCCCTTCACGT
>JANJSW010000342.1 GCA_024711415.1 Thermomonas sp.
TCACGCCACTGGTCATCGGCATGGCTGCCGCACTCGCGGCCGCACCGGCACTGGCCCAGCACGCCGGCCACGCCGGCCACGCCGAAGCGCCGGCCAAGACAGCGGCGCCGACTTTGCAGCAGGAACAGGTACAGGGCGAAGACCACTCGAAGATGGACCACTCGAAGCTGGACCACTCGACGATGGACCACTCGACGATGGATCACTCGAAGATGGATCACTCGGCCATGGGGCACGCGGCAGGCGATCTGCCGGTCGCTGCCCCGCCGCGCGAGCCGATCCCGGTGGTCACCGACGCCGATCGCACCGCCGCCTTCCCTGCCGTCCATGCGCACCACCAGCACGGCACCAGCACCCACGCCTACAGCCTGATCGACCGCCTGGAAGTCTCCGATGCTGACGACGGCACCGCGCTGGGCTGGGAGGGCAGCGGCTGGATCGGTGGCGACCTCCACAGGTTCTGGTGGCGGACCGAAGGCCATGCGCAGCAGGGCACGGTCGAGCGCGCCAGCGTGAAGGGCCTGTACGGCCGCGGCATCCGCGCCTGGTGGGACGTGGTGGCGGGCGTCCGCCACGACTTCGGCGAAGGCCCCGGCCGCAGCTGGGTCGGCGTCGGCATCCAGGGCCTGGCACCCTACAAGTTCGAGGTGTCCGCCACCGTCTATGCGGGCCGGCAGGGGCGGACGCTGCTGCAGGCGGAAGCGGAGTACGACACCCTGCTGAGCAATCGCTGGATCCTGCAGTGGCGTGCCGAGGGGCGCGCTTACGGCAAGGACGATCCCGCGCTGGCGATCGGCTCCGGGCTGTCCACGGTCGAGGCGGGCCTGCGGCTGCGCTATGAGGTGACCCGGCAGTTCGCGCCGTACATCGGCATCGAGCATGGCCGGGCTTTCGGCAGGACGGCCGACCTGCGGCGCGCGGCAGGTCACCGCGCCGGCGACACCACCGTCGTGGCCGGCATCCGGATCTGGTTCTGATGTCCGGCCCGATGATTTCCAGGAGAACTCCGATGGAACGATTCAACACGATGGCGCTCGGCGCCGCATTTGCATTGCTGGGCGCAACGGCCGGATGCAGCGCATCGGATCAGGGCAGCCCGGTCGCCGCCACCGCAGCAGTGGCTCCGGCTGCAGCTTCCGGCCAGAACCCCGCTGCCGCTGCAGATGCTGGCGGCACCAGCCCCGCCATCGCCGCGGCGCTGCCGGTCGTGCTGGTGCACAAGACGCCGACCTGCGGCTGCTGCGGCGCGTGGGTGGAGCACATGCGCGCGGCCGGTTTCCCGGTGCAGGTGGAAGAACGCGCGGACCTCGAGCCGGTGCGCCAGCGGCTTGGCGTGCCCTACGGCAAGGGCTCCTGCCATACCGCGCAGGTCGGCGGTTACTTCGTGGAAGGCCATGTCCCCGCAGACGACGTCAAGCGCCTGCTGGCCGAACGGCCGCGCGCGCGCGGGCTGGTCGTGCCGGGCATGCCGCTGGGGTCCCCCGGCATGGAGACCCCCGATGGCCGCGTCCAGCCCTACACCGTGGAGCGCGTCGAACCCGACGGCACCACCACGGCCTACGCCCGGCACGGGCAAGGGGCAGCGCCATGACCCACGCACACCACCGCGCCGACCATCCCGCGCCGGGCGGCGCCATCGACCCGGTCTGCGGCATGGCGGTCGACCCGGCCTCCAGTCCCCATGCCTCGATGCATGCCGGCATGCGCCACCACTTCTGTTCGCAGCGCTGCAAGGACAAGTTCGACGCCGATCCGCAGCAGTACCTGCATGCGAAGCCGGACGGCAACGCGCAGCCCGCGCCGGCGGGCACCATCTACACCTGCCCGATGCACCCGCAGATCCGGCAGCCGGGGCCGGGCGTTTGCCCGATCTGCGGCATGGCACTGGAACCGGAGATGCCGAATCTGGAGGACGACGAGAACCCGGAGCTCAAGGATTTCAGTCGGCGCTTCCTTTGGACGCTGCCGTTGACGGTGATCGTGCTGGTATTGGCGATGTTCGGCCAACACTTCCCGGGCCTGTCCACCTCCGCACGCACCTGGCTGGAGCTGGTGCTGTCCACCCCGGTGGTGCTGTGGGCCGGCTGGCCGTTCTTCCAGCGCTGCGTGCAGTCGATCCGCAACCGCAGCCCCAACATGTGGACGCTGATCGGCATCGGCGTGGCCGCGGCCTACGGCTACAGCGTGGTGGCGACGCTGGCGCCGGGACTGTTTCCCGACAGCTTCCACGAACATGGCCGCGTGGGCGTCTATTTCGAAGCGGCCGCGGTCATCATCTCGCTGACCCTGCTGGGCCAGGTGCTGGAACTGCGCGCCCGCTCGAAGACCTCGGCGGCGATCAAGGCCCTGCTGGGCCTGAGCCCCAAGACCGCGCGCCGGATCGCGGCGGACGGCAGCGAAGCGGACATCCCGCTGGAACACGTCCACGTCGGCGACCGGCTGCGGGTGCGACCGGGCGAGAAGGTGCCGGTGGACGGCACCGTGCTGGAGGGCCGTTCCAGCGTGGACGAGTCGATGCTCACCGGCGAGCCGATCCCGGTTTCCAAGCACGAAGGCGAGCGCCTGATCGGCGCCACCATGAACGGCACCGGCAGCCTGGTCATGCGCGCCGACCAGGTGGGTGCGGACACCACCCTGTCGCGCATCGTGCAGCTGGTGGCGCAGGCGCAGCGGTCGCGGGCGCCCATGCAGCGCATGGCCGACAAGGTGGCCTACTGGTTCGTGCTGGCGGTGGTCGCCGTCGCCATCGCCACGTTCCTGCTCTGGGGCCTGTTCGGCCCCGAGCCGTCGTGGACATGGGCGATCCTCAACGCGGTGTCCGTGCTGATCATCGCCTGCCCCTGCGCGCTGGGGCTGGCCACCCCGATGTCGATCATGGTCGCCACCGGTCGCGCGGCGCAGGCGGGCGTGCTGTTCCGCGACGCCGAGGCGATCGAACAGTTCCGCACCCTGGACACGCTGGTGGTCGACAAGACCGGCACGCTGACGGAAGGCCGGCCGGCGTTCAACCCCGTGGGCGGCATCGACGGGACGCCGGACCAGGAGGTGCTGCGCCTGGCCGCCAGCCTCGACCAGGGCAGCGAGCACCCGCTGGCCGAAGCCATCATGGCGGAAGCGCGCGCGCGCGGGCTGCAGCTGTCGGCCGCGCCGGACTTCGACTCCGTCACCGGCATGGGCGTCCGCGGCACGGTCGACGGGCAGCGCCTGCTGCTGGGCAACCACGCGCTGATGGCGGCCAACCAGGTGCCGGTGGAAGCGCTGGCCAGCGAGGCCGAACGCC
>JANJSW010000023.1 GCA_024711415.1 Thermomonas sp.
CAGCGCCGCCAGCGCCTCGCCGTGCCCGGCCATCCATTCCGGCAGGCGCTGGAACTGCCCGGCATGCGGCAGATCGAGGTATTGCCCACGGTTCTGCGCGCGCAGCCGGCCATCCGGCCCCAGTGAAAACCCGAGGTTGGCGCCGTCCAGCTTCTCCTCCACCACCACCGGGCCCGCCAGCAGGGTGCGCACCTCCTCGGGTGCCAGCACCTTGTCGTCGCGCGGCATGCCCTCGCCCAGCCAGGCGATGTGGGGGGTGTGCGGAAAACGGAAGAAATCGTCCATTCGTTCCTCTAGCGCTGCTGCTTGGCCGCGTGCTTGGCGCGCGACCAGGCCTCGATGATCGGCTCGAGCAGCACCGCATGTTCGGCCAGCGCGTTCTCCCAATCATGCCAGTCGGTATCGCCGGCGAAG
This sequence comes from Thermomonas sp., assembly GCA_024711415.1. Classification (GTDB taxonomy): domain Bacteria; phylum Pseudomonadota; class Gammaproteobacteria; order Xanthomonadales; family Xanthomonadaceae; genus Thermomonas. The sequence continues at coordinate 415 of JANJSW010000023.1, forward strand.
GCCACGCAGCCCTCGCCGAACTGGGCATGCGAGGCCAGCGCTGCCGCCACCATCTTGCGATCGGCGCCGTCGTGCACCACCTGCGCGAGCGACGCCGGCAGGATGGCCTCGCCGTTGCCGTCGTATTCGACCGCGACATTGTCCACCGCCGCGGTACTCCATTTGTGCAGCACCACCTGGATGCCGTAATCGTTGAAGCCGAGCTTGTTGTGGTACTCGGCGAAGATCCCGCCGGCGCCGTCCAGCACCAGCCGGGCGTCGCTGCGCTGGAAGCGGTCCAGCCACTCCCACACCACACTGCGCAGCGCCGGATCCTCCGGGGTGGCGTCGATGGCGCTGGGATGCTCCCCATCCACCGCGCTCGCCGCGATCAGCACGTTGGTATCGACCACGTAGCGCGCCCTCATCGCGGCATCCGCTGCTGGCGTTCGAACATCAGCCGCGCCTGCTCGCGGGTTTCCCCAAGCGCATCGCCGAAGAAGTCCTTCGGCCAGGCGGTGACGCGGCCATATTCGTCCAGCGCAAGGTCGCGCAACTGCGCCCCACCACCGTTGCGCTCGACGAAGTACAGCGCCACCGTCTCGCAGCCGGCCTTCTGCGCCGCGACCAACGTCTGCATGCGCCGGAACATGTGCTCGGAGTGGGTTTCGACGATGAACTGCACCCGGCGCTGCTGGCTGACCTCGACGAACAGCTCGGCCAGCATCGACTGCGCCAGCGGATGCAGGTGGATCTCGGGCTCCTCGAGCACGATCGTGCTGCCTGCCGGGGCGAAATGCGCCAGCACCAGCACCGGCAGCACCTGCGATACGCCGATGCCAACGTCGCGCAGGTTGCTGGCCACGCCGTCGCGATGGACCAGCAGTTCGTAGCGGCCGGAGCGCCCCTGCTGGCGCACCTCCAGCCGGTCGGCCAGGCGCATCCGCGACAGCCAGCGCGAAACCCCTTCCAGCACATCCGGCTGCCCGTCGCCGCGCATCAGCGCACTGGCCAGCAGCGCATCGATCGCGGCGCGGCCGTCACTGCCGACCTCGCCGGGCCGCGACTTGCTCCACGCGTACGCGCGCTCTGGCCTGCGTCGCAGCGGGCCGAGGTAGTGGATGCCCTCGAGTTCGCGACGGATCGCCAGACTCAGGTCCTCGGCCAGCTGGCCGTCCTTGTCCAGCGCGGCGATCGCATCCGCAGGCAGCGCGATGGAGCGCTCCGGCGCGTACTGGCCGCCCTTCAGCCGTGGCCGCGCCTCCTCATCCACGAATACCGAATACGCGCCGCGTTCGCGGCGGACCGCACGGAACCGGCGCCCGCCGGCGGCCATCGCCATCTCCTCGACCACCGCACCGCCGGCCGGAGTCCGCCCGTAGCTGCAGGCGAAACTGCCCGCAGCCACCCGGCCCGGGCCCGGATGCGCGAACGAGAACGCCAGCGAAAACCGCCGCGGCGTGCCGTCCTGCCGGTGCAACACGTCGTCGAAGCTGCCGAAGTCGAACAGGTCGCTGGCCTCGTCGCCACCGAGGTCCAGATGGATCGTGCGATCGGGCGACTGCACCGTCTGCTTGAGCAGCAGCAGGCTCTGCACCAGCGACGACTTGCCGGAGGAGTTGGTGCCCAGCAGCATCGTCACCGGCCTGAGCGCCAGCTCGCCCGTGTCCTGCCAGGCCTTGAAGCGGATCAGGTGCAGCCTGGTGAACATCGGGGCGCCCGTAATGCGGTGGATGCCAGCGATCTGGCGGAAGCGCCGATGTTATCGGTTCCGCTGCCCCCCGCGGATCGCGTGCGTGAAGACGGCATACAGCACAACCCCGGTCGACCGTTGTACGTTGTGCATTGCATGCGGCATTCCGCACGGGGCGGACTGCGCCGGGCGCGTGCCGGCGCCTCCCGCCGGCTGGAACTGCCCGGAACAGCGGGGCGGCATTCGCGCCATGCTGTCCTTATCCTCCACCCGGCGTTATGGTCGTACCGGCAAGGCTGTTGCACCCCGCATCCAACTTGGCAGCGTCAGGACAGCATCCATGAAAATCCTCATCGTCGACGACGACCCCTTCCTTCCCAGGCTCCTCGACATCCAGCTGCGCAACCTGCGCCTGAAGGACCGCGGCTTCACCGGGGTGACGTCGCTGGATCGGGCCAGGCCCGCCGTCGAGCTGCTGGCCGCTGCGGACCACGACATCGGGCTGCTGTTCTGCGACCTGGTCATGCCGGAAATCGATGGCCTCGAGTTCCTCAGGCACCTGTCCGAGCTCGGTTTCCGCGGCGGGGTGGTGCTGCTCTCGGGCGCGGGCCAGGCGACGCTGAAGACCGCGTTTTCGGTGGGCAAGGCGTACGGGCTCAACATGGTGGCCTACGCCGAGAAACCCGTGCCTCCCGACGTGCTCACGCACCTGCTGCAGGCGTACCGCGGCGATGCCCCGCCGAGTCCGGCGATCACTGCGGAGGACATCCGCAAGGTGCTGGCCCTGCACCAGGCCCGGATCCTGTACCAGCCCATCATCGATGTCGCCGGCGATCAGCCCGCCGGATTCGAAGCCCTGGCACGACTGCCGGTGCCCGGTGGGCGACTGGCGCCGCCGAACGAATTCCTGCCTGCCCTGGAGCAGGCGGATGGCGTGGCGCAACTGGATTGGCAGGTGCTGCTGCACGTCGCATCCGACCTGCCGGCCGTGCGCGAACTGGTCGAGGGGGCGTTCGTGAGCGTGAACGTGTCCGCCGCCCTGGCCGGCACGACGGGCTTTCCCGATCGCCTCTGCGAACTCCTCGCCACCGCCGGCGTGCCTGCCGCCGCCCTGCGACTCGAAATCCGGGAGGCGGACCTGGGCCCAGGCGCGGACGCCACCCTGCTCGCCAATCTGGCGAGGCTCGCAATGCAGGGCATCGGCCTGGCCATCGACCGGTTCGGCAGCGGCGGCTTGCCTGCCGCGGCACTGGGCAGCACGCCTTTCGACGAGGTGAAAATCCGGATCGGTGCGCGCACCGGCGACGCGGATGTGGCGGGGCAGCAGGAAGGCTTCAACGCCGCGGTGGCGCTTGCCGCGAACCAGGGACTCCGCTGCACGGCCGTCGCCGTCGAGTCGCCCGGGCAGTGGCAGGCGTGCGTCCGGCAGGGCTGCACGCATGCGCAAGGGTTCCTCGTCTCACCCGGCCTGCCCATTGCCGAACTCGGCCATTGGCTGGCGGACCGGGCGCAGCGCCCGTCGCCCGCCCCCGCGGCCGGACCCTGACGCTTCGCCGCAGGACACGGGCGATACGGCATGACCAGGGACCCCGACACCCGGAGCCTTGTCCCGCTGCCGCAGGATCCCGCGACCGGCGGTTTGCCGGAGGCACCGGTCTCCGCGCAGCAGATCGCGGCGGCCAGCCAGGACTGCATAGTGGTGCTGGATGCTGGAGGCAGGATCGTCCAGGTTGCCGGCGCCGCCCGCGAGATGCTGCGCATGCCCGCCGGCCAGGAGCCGGCCGGCAGCAGCTGGTTCGACCTGTGGAGCGCCGATGAGCGCCATGCGGCCCAAGCCGCGCTCGACCAGTCCCTGGCGGGGGAAGTCGGCCGATTCCGGGCGTTCGTGCGGCGCATGGACGGAAGCTTCGCCTGGTGGGACGTGCAGACAAGCCCGCTGGGAGCCGACGCTTCGGATCCCGGCCAGGTCCTCGCCGTGGCCAGGGAAATCACCGGCCAGCACGATGCGGAGCTGCGCACCCAGGCCCTCGCCGCGGACCTCGCACTGCGGGTGAAGCAGCATCAAAGCGCACTGGTCGAACTCAACGAAAAGGAACAGGAACACCGCGCCCTCCTCGACAACCTCAACGACTGCGTCATCTCGATCGACCAGGCCGGCACCATCCGCAGCGCCAATCCAGCGGTGAGCCGGATGCTCGGCTACCGGATCGACGAGGTCATGGGCCGCAATGTCTCGATGCTGATGACGGCGGAGGATCGCGCGCGCTACCGCGGCTTCCTGCGGCTGCAGGCATCGCGCGCCGGCACATCGCCCGCCTTCGACGCGCACTCGGTGCGGGCGATCCACAAGACCGGCAAGGCGGTGCCGCTGGAGCTGTCGATCAGCCAGTACAGCGCGCACGGGGAGCGCTTCTTCATCGGCACACTGCGCGACCTGAGCGAACGCGAGCGGCTGATCCAGGACCTGACGCGGGCGCGGGTGGAGGCGGAACAGGCCAACCACGCGAAGTCCGCATTCCTTGCCGCCATGAGCCACGAGATCCGCACGCCGATGAACGGCGTGATCGGCATGATCGAGGTGCTGGCGCACAGCGCACTGAACGATGCGCAGACCGATGCCGTGCAGACCATCCGCGAATCCGCGGCCTCCCTGCTGAGCCTGATCGACGAGATCCTGGACTTCTCCAAGATCGAAGCCGGCCACATGGAGCTGGAATGCGAGCCGGTCAACCTTCGCGATCTGGCCGAGCAGGTGTGCGACAACCTGCTGCCGGTTGCCCGGCATCGGGGCACGCAGCTCTCGCTGTACGTGGACCCGTCGCTTCCCACCCGGATCCATGCCGACCCGACGCGGCTGCGGCAGGTGCTGGTGAACCTGATGGGCAATTCCATCAAGTTCAGCCCGAGCGGCAGCGACAAGCCTGGCCGGGTCGAGGTGCGGATGCATGCACTGTCGGACGGCTACTCGATCTCGGTCTCCGACAACGGCATCGGCATGTCGGACGAGGTGATGGCCGGGCTGTTCAGTCCGTTCAAGCAGGGGGAAGCCTCGACCACCCGCCGCTTCGGCGGCACCGGCCTCGGGCTTGCGATCTGCAAACGCCTGGTCGACCTGATGGGCGGAAGCATAAAAGTCTCGAGCCGGCTGGGGATCGGGTCCACCTTCTCGGTGTTCCTGCCGATGTCACCGGTTGCCGCCGAGGAGGAAGACGCCCAGCAACTGCAGCTGGACGGCATCACCTGCGTGCTTGCGGATGGCGACGTGGATGAACTGGTCGATATCGGCGACTACCTGCGCGCGGCAGGCGCCGACGTCATCGGCCCGGTGGAAGACCTGGACGCGTTCCTGTCCGAATC
>JANJSW010000036.1 GCA_024711415.1 Thermomonas sp.
TGGTGTACAGGCTGCCCACGTCCACGATCAGGGCGACCCGGCCATCGCCGAGGATGGTCGCACCGGCCACGCCGGCGATGCGGCGGTAGTTGCGCTCCAGGTTCTTGACCACCACCTGCTGCTGGCCCAGCAGCTCGTCCACCTCCAGCGCCAGCCGCTGGCCCTGGCTCTCCACCACCACCGCGATCGGTTGCGCATCGGTGCGGGTGGCCGGCAGGCCGTACTGGTCGGCAAGGTCGAGCAGGGGCACGTAGTCCTCGCGCACGCGCAGCAGGCGCGAATCGCCGGCCACCGTCTTGATGTGGTCGGCGGCGGGCTGCAGCGACTCCACCACCACGTTCAGCGGCAGGATGAAGACTTCGCCACCCACCGCCACGGTCATGCCGTCGAGGATGGCCATGGTCAGCGGCAGGCGGATCGACACGGTGGTGCCTTCGCCCTGGCGGCTGCGGATTTCCACCTGGCCGCCCAGCGCGTTGATGTTCTTGCGCACCACGTCCATGCCGACGCCGCGACCGGACAGGTCGGTGAGCGCCTCGGCGGTGGAGAAGCCGGGTGCGAACACCAGGTCCCATACCTGCGCGTCGGTGGGATTCTCGGGCACCGCGATGCCGCGTTCGGCGGCCTTGGCCAGGATCCGCTCGCGGTTGAGGCCGCGACCGTCGTCGCCCACCTCGATGATGATGTGGCCGCCCTGGTGGGCGGCGGACAGCGTCACCGTGCCGGCCTCGGGCTTGCCGGCGGCGATGCGCTGTTCGGTGGTTTCCAGGCCGTGGTCGATGGCGTTGCGGACCAGGTGCACCAGCGGGTCGACGATCTTCTCGATCACGCCCTTGTCCAGCTCGGTGCCTTCGCCGGAGGTCTTGAGGTTGACCTTCTTGCCCAGCCGCGAAGCGATGTCGCGCACCATCCGCGGGAAGCGGCTGAAGGCGAAATCCACCGGCAGCATGCGCACCGACATCACCGCTTCCTGCAGGTCGCGGGTGTTGCGGTCGAGCTGGCCGAGGCCGGCCAGCAGCTGCTCGTGCAGGCCGGGATCCAGCTCGGCCGAGCGCTGCGCAAGCATGGCCTGGGTGATGACGAGCTCACCGACCAGATTGATCAGCGCGTCCACCTTGTCCACCGCCACGCGGATGGTGGTTTCCCCCGCGTCGTGGCGGGCATTGCCGGTGGCCTGCGCCGCCGGCGCGGTCGTTGTGGCGGCGGGTGCAGCGGGCGCGGCTGCCGCTGCCGGGGCGACATCCGCCGTGGTAGCCGGTGCAGCCGCGGCCGGCGCCGCCGCCAGCGGTTCGATGCTGAGCTTGCACTGGTCTTCGACCCAGGCAAACGTGTCCTCGATCGCGCTGCGCTTGACGTTTCCCACCAGCTGCAGGTCCCACGCCAGCCACGCCTCGAACGGATCCAGCTCGGCGAACGGCGGCAGCGCGTCATCGCGGCAGGCGACCTTGAGCTCGCCCAGCTGCTCCAGTTCGCGCAGCATGCGCAGCGGGTCATTGCCGCTGAGGAACAGCGAGCGCTCCGGCTCGAAGCTGATCGACCAGCCCTGCGGCTCGGCGCTGGCAACCGGGGCGGCGGCCGCCGCGACCGGCGCGGCCTCGACCGCGCTGGCACCGGACAGCAGGCGCTCCAGCTCGGCGCGCGCGCGCGCCAGCATGGCCTGGTCGATGGCGTCGCCGTGTTCGGCCGCGGCCAGCAGCATGCGCAGCGCGTCGACCGAACCCAGCAGCGCGCTGATGGCCACGCCGTCGAGCGTGCGCTTGCCGCTGCGGGCTTCATCCAGCAGCGTTTCCAGCAGATGGGTCAGGTCGGCGATGGCGGTGAAGCCGAAGGTGGCGCTGCCGCCCTTGATCGAATGCGCGGCGCGGAACACCACGTGGATGGTGTCGCCGCCTCCGCCGCCGGATTCCATGTCCAGCAATCCGGCTTCCATGGCGGCGAGGTTTTCGCGGCTTTCTTCGAAGAAGGTGGCGTGGAAGCGGGTGATGTCCATGGATGTCCCGAGATGGCTTAGCCGAGAACCTTGCGAACGGTGGCGAGCAGCTGCTCCGGATCGAACGGCTTGACCAGCCAGCCGGTGGCGCCGGCGGCCTTGCCTTCGCTCTTCTTGTCGGCGCCGGACTCGGTGGTGAGCATCAGCAGCGGGGTGAACTTGTAGCTGGGCATGGCGCGCAGCTGGCGGATCAGCTCGATCCCGTCCATTCGCGGCATGTTGACGTCGGTGATCACCGCGTCGAACTTCTGGGTCTTCGCCACTTCCAGCGCGGCAATGCCGTCCTCCGCTTCCTTGACGTTGTAGCCGCCGCCGGACAGGGCGAAGGCCACCATCTGGCGCATGGAGGTGGAATCGTCAACGATCAGAAGGTTTGCACTCACGCGGTGTCTCCGGGGGCGGAATCGACACCCAGGCTGGTCGCGAGCGCGAGCTGGCGCGCTGCTTCCACCAGGGTGGGAGAGGGAAGGGTAATCGTAGTCACGCGGCCGCGCGCGGCGCGGTCCCGCATGAAGGCGTGCAGCAGCTGCAGCCCTGCAGTATGCACGCGCCGCACCTCGGCGCCGGACAGCTCCAGCACTTCGTCGTCGAAATGCGGCTGCAGCGCCGCTTGCAGGTCGGCTACCTGTTCAATCCCGAGGTCGGCTTGCAGGGACAATGGCATTGGGCGTCTCGTGAGGGGCTTGATCCCAGACCGTTTAACGGCGCGCCGCCCCGCAACTTGAGGGCGTGGGCGCGAACTGCGCGTCGACGCACAGTTTGCACTGCCTGGCCTCAGTCGAACACCACGCGTGCGTCCAGCAGCACGGTGGGCGGGGCGCCCGGGGTGCGCGCGATGCCCATGCCGATGCGGTCGCGCAGGCCGGGCGTGGGCGGCTCGATCTGCGGGGCGTCGAGGGTGACCACGTCGGTGACCGCGCTGACCATCAGGCCCACCAGTTCGTCCTGGTATTCCAGCACCACGATGCGGGCGCGCTCGTCCGGTTCCACCGGCTGCCGGCGCAGCCAGCTGCCCAGATCGTGCACCGGCACTACCCGGCCGCGCAGGTTCATCACCCCCAGCAGGGACGGCACCGCGCCGCGCACGGCGATCACCGGCGCCAGCCGCACCACTTCCTGCACCCGCAGCAGTTCCACCGCGTAGCGGTCATCGCCGATCGCCACCCGCAGCCAGCGCTGGCCGAGGGGGGCGGCGTGGGTGTGGGGGTCCTCGTCTTCCTCGTCGGCATCCCCGGGCACCGGCTGCGCGACAGCGGGGGCAGCGCGCACGGGCGGCGCGGCGGGGGCGGGGGTAGGCTCGTCGTCGGCGGGCCAGGCGAGGTCGGCTTCGGCGGCGGCCTCGGTGGTGGCCTCGGTGGTGGCGTCGCCGCTGACGTCGCCGACGAGCGGGGCGTCGTCCTCGACCAGCTCCACCGTGGTGGGGGCGGCCGCGGCTTCGTCTTCGCGTTCGATCTCGACGACTGCCTCCGCGTCGTCGTCGATCCCGATGGCCGCTTCGACCTCGTCTTCGACCTCGTCTTCGACGGCGACCGCCGCCGCGACTTCGACCTCGACTTCGATTGCTACCTCGACTTCCGGCGCATCCTCGGCCGTTGCATCCACCGCCATGTCGCCCGACCCGTGGGCCTGGCGCGGCGTTGCGGGGGCGGGGGACGGCGCCAGCGGCATCGCCAGCAGTGCGTCGACGTAGGCATCGACCATCGCGCCGTCGTCCTGCTGGCTGACCAGGATGGTTCCCTGCGCGCTCATGCGGCCTCCTGTTCGGCGGGGGCGGTATCCAGCAGCCATTGGGTGGCGTGCTCGTAGGCAATCAGGCCGCGGCCGTACATGTGTTCGCGGCTGCCCAGCGCATCGGCGTCACGCAGGCGGGTGTCCACCGGGATCGGATACGGGCAGGCGCCGGCGCCGGGGTGCGACTGCAACTGGTCCAGCGTCTGCTGCCCGGTGCGGGTGCGCTTGTCGAACAGGGTGGGCAGGATCTGCCGCAGCAGCGGGCGGGCGCGCGAACGCTCCACCATCGCGGCGGTGTGCAGCATGCCGGCCAGGCCGTGCAGCGCCAGCGGGTCGGTCTGGGTGGGCACGATCAGGCGGTCGCAGGCGGCCAGCGCGTTGACCAGCAGCAGGCCGAGGGTGGGCGGGCAGTCGAGCAGGGCGTAATCGTGGCCGTCGGGCTCGGCCTGCAGGGCGCGGCCCAGCGCAAGGCCGAGGCCGGGTTGGGTGGCGCTGCGTCGCTCCAGCGTAGCCATCGCCGGCTGCGCGGCGAGCACGTCGATCCCGGGGTAGCCGCTGGGCCGGGCCACTTCGGAAATGGGGCGGTCGTTGAACAGGTCGTAGGTGCCGGTGGGCGTGGGTTCGGTGGGGATGCCGAAGGCGCGGGTCAGCGAGCCGTGCGGGTCAAGGTCCACCAGCAGCACGCGATTGCCGGCATCGGCCAAGCTGCGCCCCAGGCACAGGGTGCTGGTGGTCTTGCCTACGCCGCCTTTCTGGTTGGCAATCGCCCACACGCGCATCACTGCTTGCTCCCGGTTGCGGCCGCGGCACCGGCGGGCTGGGCCGCGCCGCGCATGTCCAGGCCTTCCATCACGCTGTCGACCCCGCGCGAACTGGCAAGGATCACCAGTTCCACCCGCCGGTTGGCACTGCGCCCGGCGATGCTGGCATTGTCGGCGATCGGCTGGTATTCGCCATAGCCCATCGACGCCAGCCGCTCCGGCGCAATGCCGGAATCGATCAGTTCGTAGACCACGTTGGTGGCGCGCGCCGCCGACAGGTCCCAGTTGGAGCGGAACTGCGCGGTGCGGATCGGCTGGTTGTCGGTATAGCCTTCCACCCGCACCGCGTTCGGTGCCTTGCGCAGCACGCCGGCCAGCTGGCGGATGGTGCCCAGCGCGGTGGCGCTGGGGATGGCGACGCCGCTGGCGAACAGCAGGTCGCTCTGGATTTCCACCGCCAGGAAGTTCGCGCCGCGGCGCACCCGTACCAGCCCGCTGGCGACCAGATCGGACAGGGCCTTTTCGATCTCGTCGCCCAGCGCATGCAGCTGGGCCTGGCTGGCCTGGGCATTGGCAGCGGCCTGCGGCTGGTTGTTTTGCTCGCGCCGGCTGACCGGCATCGGCACCTCGACGCGGCTGGGTTGGGCCGGGCCGCGGCGTGCGCCGGTGTCGATCACCGAAGGGTGGTCGAAGTCGCCGCCACGCAGCTGCACCTGGCCGGCCTGGACCGGCTTGATCGAGCGCGGCGGGCCACCGAACGCGGCGGAGAGCGAGTCCGCCACCACCCGGTACTTGCCCTCGTTGATCGAGGAGATCGCGTACATCACCACGAAGAACGCCAGCAGCAGGGTGAGCAGGTCGGCATACGGGATCGCCCAGGCTTCGTGGTTGAGGTGGTCTTCGTGCTGGTGGCGGGGGCGGTGGGCCATGGCTGCGGCCCTTCAGTGCAGGAAGCCGTTGAGCCGGCTTTCGAGGTTGCGCGGGTTCTCGCCCTCGGCGATCGCGATCAGGCCTTCGATCATCATTTCGCGCTCGACCTGCTGGCGGTGGATCACGCCCTTGAGCTTGGAGCACATCGGCAGGAACATCAGGTTGGCCGCGCCGATGCCGTAGATGGTGGCGGTGAACGCCGCGGCGATGCCGTGGCCCAGCTTGCTGGGATCGCTGAGGTTCTTCATCACCGCCATCAGGCCCAGCACCGCGCCGATGATGCCCATGGTCGGCGAATAGATGCCCATGCCCTCGAACACCTTGGCGGCGGCGGTGTCGCGATGCTGCTGGGCCTGCGCCTCGATTTCCAGCATCTGCCGCATGGTTTCCGGCTCCACCCCGTCCACCACCATCTGCAGGCCCTTGCGCAGGAACGGATCGGCCAGCTGGTCGAGCACCGGTTCCAGCGCCAGCAGCCCCTGCTTGCGCGAGATAGTGCTCCATTCCACCATCCGCGCGATCAGGCCGGCATGGTCCTGCGGCGGCGGGAAGAACACCCAGCGCACGATCCCCAGCGCCCGCCGGAAGGTGTGCATGGGTGTCTGCAGCAGGATCGCGGCGATGGTGCCGACGATGACGATCAGGAAAGCGGCGGGCGACCACAGGCCCGACAGGCCCGCGCCCTTGAGGATGCTGCCGCCGACAAGGGCGACCAGTGCGAGGATCGCGCCGATGACACTGAGGATATCCATATGTTCACGCTAACGGCCGCGCGCGGTGGCGCTTGAGCCGCGCTGCGCGGATTCGAGCAGTGCATCCACATCCAGGATCAGCGCCATGCGGCCATCGCCGACCAGGCTGGCGCCGGCGTAACCGGGCAGGCCGCGCAGGCTGCGCGGCAGCGCCTTGATCACCACTTCCTCGCGGCCCAGCACATGGTCCACCAGCATGCAGAAGCGCTGGTCGCCGGCCTGCAGCACCACGCCGCGGGTGGCATCGGCCATGCCCTTGCCCTTGCCCAGCCACTCGCGCAGCGACAGCACCGGCAGCGGGCGTTCGCGCAGGTCGAGGATCTTCTGCCCGTCCATCCACATCACCTGGCTGTCGTCGTGGGTGACCACTTCGATCACCCGCACCAACGGCAGCGCATAGACGTCGTCGTCCAGCTCCACCAGCAGGGTCGGCAGGATGGCCAAGGTCAGCGGCACGCGGATGATGAAGCGCGAGCCGCGGCCCAGCTCCGACTGGATCTGCACCTGCCCGGACAGCTCGCGGATCTTGGACTGCACCACGTCCATGCCGACGCCGCGGCCGGACAGGTCGGAGACCTCGGTGCGGGTGGAGAATCCGGGCAGGAACAGCAGCGACAGGCATTCGTCTTCCGACAGCCGCGCCGCCGTCTCGCTGTCGATCAGGCCCTTGCGGATCGCGCTGCGCCGGATCGCTTCCGGGTCGATGCCGCCGCCGTCGTCGCTGACTTCGATGGCGACATGGTCGCCTTCCTGCTGCGCGGCCAGGCGCACCCGGCCCTGTTCCGGCTTGCCGATCGCGCGACGCACCGCCGGCATTTCGATGCCATGGTCGATGGCGTTGCGCACCAGGTGCACCAGCGGGTCGGCCAGCGCTTCGACCAGGTTGCGGTCGAGTTCGGTGTCGCCGCCTTCGACCACCAGTTCGACCTGCTTGTCTAGCTGGCGGGCCACGTCGCGGGCGAGTTTGGGGAAGCGGGTGAACACCCGGCTGACCGGCTGCATGCGCGCCGACATCACCGCGCCCTGCAGGCGGGCGGTCACGGTGTCGAGTGCGGTCACCGCGCGGTCGAGATTTTCGTCGTGCAGGTCCGGCCGCAGCGTCTTCAGCCGGTTGCGCGCCAGCACCAGTTCGCCGACCAGGTTGACCAGCGCGTCCAGTCGGCGCACGTCGACGCGGACGGTGTGTTCGGTTTCGGCGGCCGCAGGCGCGGGCTTGTCCGCAGCCGCGGGCTTGGCCGGCGCGGGCTTGGGTGCCGGCGTTGGTTTCGTCGGGGGCAGGGGCGGGGGTGGCGCGGCGCCGGGGATGGCGCCTTCGCCATGCAGGCTGTCCAGCAGGGCGTCGAAGTCCAGGTCGTCAAGGTCGTCCGGCATCTCGAAAGCCGCTTCGGCCACCGGCGCGACCGGCGTGTCGGTGCCGCGCACCTGCCGCAGCAGGGCCGGATCGACCTCGTCCAGGTCCTCGCCGCGGCCCAGCGCATCGAGCATGTCCAGCAGGATGTCCACCGCGCGCTGGGCGCCGTCGAAGGCGGCCGCGTCGAGCGCTCGGCTGCCGCTGCGGGCGGCGTCGATGCGGTCCTCGAAGGCGTGGCACAGCTGCACCATCGGCGGCAGATCGAGGAAGCCGGCGCCGCCCTTGATGGTGTGGAAGCCGCGGAACACGGCGTCGAGCGTGGCGCGGTTGCCGGGCTGCTGCTCCAGCGCCACGACCTGTTCGCCGAGGCGATCGAGGATTTCGCGCGCCTCGACCAGGAAGTCCGCGCGGGCGTCGTAGCCGTCCGCCGACATGGTCAGATCCCGAGGTCGGCCAGCAGGTCGTTGGCCTCGTCCTGGGTGGCCGCCGGCGCATCGACGCCGGAAACCGCCGGGCCGCTGCCCCTGCTGTCCTCGCCATGCAGCGCCTGGATGTCGCCCAGGCCGGACTGCAGCGAGCGGATCAGCTGGATCACCCGCTGGATGATCTGGCCGGTGAGGTCCTGGAAGCTCTGCGCCTCGACCATCGACGACAGCCGCGCGCGGATCGCGTCGACGGTGGCCTCGTGCTCCGGGCCGATGGTGCCGAGCAGCGTCCGGCATTCGTCGGCCAGGTCGAGTGTGCGCATGCTGGCTTCCTCGGTCATCTTGACCACGTGCTCCAGCCGGCTGCACGCATCCGGCAGGCCGCCGGCCGAGGCCTTGGCCGCGGCCGGAATGCGCACGTCGATCGCGCGCTCCAGGTCGTCCAGTTCGCGGGCCAGCTTGACCAGGCTTTCCACCACCGGCTGCCGGCGCCATTCCAGCAGCGAGTCCAGATGGTGCTTCCAGGCCGAGGCATCGCCCTGTTCCAGCGCCGCCATGGCGGCGTGCAGGCGTTCGATGATCTGGGCATCGCCTGCGGGGACGGACGGCGGTCGCAGTGGCAGGCTCATGCGGCCTTCTCCATCCGTTCGAAGATCTTGACCAGCTTGTCTTCCAGCGTGGCGGCGGTGAACGGCTTGATGATGTAGCCGTTCACGCCGGCCTGCGCAGCTTCGATGATCTGCTCGCGCTTGGCCTCGGCGGTGACCATCAGCACCGGGATCTTGGCCAGCGATTCGTCGGCGCGGATCGCCTTCAGCAGGTCGATGCCGGGCATCCCGGGCATGTTCCAGTCGGTGACGACGAGGTCGAACTTCGCTTTCTGCAGCTCGACCAGCGCGGTGGTGCCGTCGTCGGCTTCCGCGGTGTTGGTGAAACCCAGGTCGTTGAGCAGGTTCTTGACGATGCGGCGCATGGTCGAGAAATCGTCAACGATGAGGATGCGGATGCCCTTGTCCATAGTGGATCCCGTGGATATTCGGTAACGGTAACGGTCGGCGACCGGGAATCTTGATGGTGCCGCATCCACGCCGGGGATGCAGCCCCGGGACGCCCCGCTCAGGCCATTTCGG
>JANJSW010000071.1 GCA_024711415.1 Thermomonas sp.
CACGTCGTCCACGTCCTTGATCGCGGCATCGGTGATCTTCTGGATTTCGGCCTCGGTGCGCGCGCTCTCGTCCTCGGTGATCTGCTTGTCCTTCAGCAGCTCCTTGACCTGGTGGTTGGCGTCGCGGCGGATGTTGCGGACAGCCACCTTGGCGTCCTCGCCCTCGCTGTGCACGACCTTGGTCAGGTCGCGGCGGCGTTCCTCGGTCAGGGCCGGGATGTTGAGGCGGATGGTGGTGCCGGCGGTGTTCGGGGTCAGGCCGAGGTCGGAAGCGAGCAGGGCCTTCTCCACCGCGCCCACCATCTGCTTCTCCCACGGGGTGATGACGATGGAACGGGCGTCGGCGACCGATACGCTGGCGACCTGCGACAGCGGCATGTCGGAGCCGTAGTAGTTGACCTTGATGCTGTCGACCAGGCCGGCGTTGGCGCGGCCGGTGCGGACCTTGACCAGGGCGTGGCGCAGCGCCTCGATGCTCTTGGCCATGCGGGCCTGGGCGTCTTTCTTGATCTCGTTCAACATGGCGGCGCTCCGGAGGGGGTCTGCAAACCCGCGATTATAAGCGGGGCCGGTGCCGCCGGGCGCGGCTCAGTCGCGGGCGCGGACGAGGGTGCCGATCGGTTCGCCGCGGAGGATCCGCAGCAGTACGCCGGGCTCGGCCATGTCGAAGATGCGCAGCGGCAGGCGGGCGTCGCGGCACAGCGCGAACGCGGCGGTGTCCATGACCTGCAGGTTGCGCGAGATCACCTCGTCATAGGTCAGGGTGTCCAGCTTGACCGCGTCGGGGTACTTCTTGGGGTCCTTGTCGTAGACGCCGTCGACCTTGGTTGCCTTCAGCAGTAGGTCTGCGCCGATCTCGATGGCGCGCAGGGCGGCGCCGGAGTCGGTGGTGAAGAAGGGGTTGCCGGTGCCGGCCGCGAAGATCACCAGCCGACGCTTTTCCAGATGGCGGATGGCGCGGCGGCGGATGTAGTCCTCGCACACGTCGTTGACCTTCAGCGCGCTCATCACCCGCGCCTTGCCGCCGAGCTTCTCCAGCGCGTCCTGCATCGCCAGCGCGTTGATCACGGTGGCCAGCATGCCCATGTGGTCGCCGGTCACCCGGTCCATCCCGCCTGCGGCCAGGCCGGCGCCGCGGAAGATGTTGCCGCCGCCGATCACCAGCGCGATCTCGGCGCCGGCCTCGCTGGCCTCGATGACCTCGCGCGCCAGCCGGTTCAGGACCTTGGGATCGATGCCGTAGTCCTCGTCCCCCATCAGCGCTTCGCCGGACAGCTTCAGCAGGACGCGGCGATAGGCGAGATTGGACATGGGGGCCTCGGGCAGTGGAAAACCCGAGGATTCTAGCGGAAACGGCGCACCGGCTCCGCCGCGCGCGGGCCGGCGGTCACGCGCCGTGCAGGCGGACGCGGTTGCGGCCTTCGCGCTTGGCGCCATAGAGCACGTCGTCGGCGGCCTGCAGC
This sequence comes from Thermomonas sp., assembly GCA_024711415.1. Classification (GTDB taxonomy): domain Bacteria; phylum Pseudomonadota; class Gammaproteobacteria; order Xanthomonadales; family Xanthomonadaceae; genus Thermomonas. The sequence continues at coordinate 1,464 of JANJSW010000071.1, forward strand.
AGCTCGTGGACGCTGTCGAAGCGTGTTTCCGGCTCGCCGTTGTGGGTGGCGACGCCGGCGGAGAAAGTGGTGAACACGGGCTGGCCGTCGACGATGGCCATGGGCGTGCGCGACACTTCTTCCAGCAGCCGCTGCAGCACCTGCCGCGCGGAGGATTCGCTGGAATAGTTGAGTACCAGCAGGAATTCCTCGCCGCCGTAGCGTGCGATCAGGTCGGTGCTGCGCAGGGTGCGCTGCACGGTCTGTGCGAACTGGCGGAGTACCTGGTCGCCGACCAGGTGGCCGAACCGGTCGTTGATCTTCTTGAAGTCGTCCAGATCCAACAGCGCCACGGTGAGCGGATGCATGCCGGCGGCGGCGAACTCCTGCTCCAGCACCTCTTCCATGTGCAGGCGGTTGTAGACGCCGGTCAGCGGATCGCGGCGCGCCTGCTCGCTCAGCTGGCGCATGCGCTCCTCGGTGACCCGGGCTTCCTGGTGCGACTGCGAGGCATCCTGGATCTGGCGCAGGTTGCGCAGGATCAGGAGTTCGCGCGCCTCATCGGAAATCGCCTGCAGGTGCGAAGGCTGGTCGATCCGCACCTCGAACAGGGTGCTGATTTCCGACAGCGCGATCGCGAGTTGCGAAAGCACCTCTTCCAGCACTTCCTTGCCGCGGCCGATGCTCGATTCGATGCGGGCACAGGCCAGTTCGCGCGCGGCATCGGCGGTCTGCGGCGGCGCCAGCCACAGGTCGGCGATGGCACCGGAGGCCTGGATGCATCGCAGGAAGGGGTCCTCCGCGTCGCCCAGTTCGCTGGCGGCGATGGCTTCCACCAGGTAGTCGGGCAGGTTCCACCTGCGCGCCAGCCACGCGCCGACGTCGGCGTGGTCGGCGTCGAAACGCTTGCGTTCCAGCGCCAGCAAGGTGGCGTTGTCCTCGGCGCCGGCGCACAGCGCGGAGTATTCCTCCGGCAGGGCCTGCAGCAGCGCCAGCCTGCCGATGTCCTGCAGGAGTCCCGCCAGCATCAGGGTTTCGGCGCGCTTCATGCTGGTCTGTTGTCCCAGCAGCCGGGCGGCCATTGCGGCCAGTACGCTGCGCCGCCAGATGCGTTCCTGCAGCTCGGCGGTGCCGTTGTGACCGCGCAGACCGTGGACCAGCGAGAACCCCAGCGCCAGGCTCAGGGTTGCGTTCAGGCCCAGCATCGCCATCGCCTGCGTGAGCGTGTCGATGCGCCGGCGGGTGGCATACAGCGGTGAATTGGCCACCCGCAGCAGGCGCGCACTCAGGGCCGGATCGACGCTGATGATCTGCGCGGCCGCGCCCAGGGTGGCGTTGGGGTCCTGCGCCAGCGCAATGATCTGCATCGCGACGCTGGGCGGCGATGGCAGGTTGCGGCAGTGCAGGAGGGTGGTTTCGAGTTCCGTTCGCATCGTGTGTGGCGCTGATTCCAGAGTCCCAGTATGCGTGTGAATGGGGACTGTGGTAAGTCGGAGCGAACGAAGCGGCAGCACACTGGAGGCATCGGCAGGGAATTCGCCCTCTGGATCGCCTGCCGCTGCGGCCGGTGATCCGGGCCGGATTCGCGGTGCCGGATCCCCGTCGTCCGCGCCTCCGTGCGGGCATCCGGCTTCATGGCCGGCGCGATCATGACCATGGGAGAAAGATGAAACGTTCACCCCCGCCATCGCCAGCGCTGCCTGGCCATCGCAAGCCCCGGTCATGCGGAGACGGCCATGAATGACGTCGTTCCGCTGGTCGGTACCTGCGTGCTCGCGGTCGCGGTGCTGGTATGGGCGGAGTTCCGTCGGTCGCAACCGGCGCGCGCGCTGGCCAAGCTGGCCGCCAGCAGCGCTTTCGTCGCCATCGCCTGGCAGCTGGATGCCGCGGCCAGCCGCCACGGCCGCTGGTTGCTGGCGGCCTTCGTCGTGAGCTGGGTCGGCGACGCGCTGCTGCTGTCGGCGCGCAGCCGGGTGTTCCTTGCCGGTCTGTTCGCCTTCCTGGCTGCGCATGTCGCATTTGCCGGCGCCTTCCTGGCGTTGCCGCTCCACATGCCCGCGCTATGGGCTGCGATGACGACGATGGGGGCAAGTGGTCTGCTGATGCTGCGTTGGCTGTGGCCGCACCTGAAACCGTTCTACCGGCCGGCGGTGGCCGTCTATGTGATGGCGTTGGTGGCGATGGCGGCGCCCGCGATCGCGGCAACTGCCGCCGGTGGCGACTGGCGCTATGCGACCGGTGCGCTGGCGTTCGCCGCTTCCGATATTGCCGTCGCCCGCAATCGCTTCGTTGCGCCAGGGCCGGCGAACAAGGCGTGGGGACTGCCGCTGTATTACGCGGCGCAGGTCATGTTCGCGCTGTCGCTGCGGTGAGCGCGGCCGGCGGCGAAAGGTACTTCCGCCTGACGACATTCCGGCTACGCCGGAAAAAACTAAGGGCCGCCGAAGCGACCCTGAGTCTTTTGCGATATGGCGCCCGAAGTTGGACTCGAACCAACGACCCCCTGATTAACAGCTGTCCCGGATAACCCTACAACCCGCATCCTGCAAGGCTCGCCAACAGTCCGGGACTGCCTAAATCAGCCAATTTCAGCCGCTGCTGGCTACGATCTGGCTACGCTGCTATGTGTCGTGAAATCTAAGCCCTGAGCGCATGTCACCGCTTAGGGGCCAAATGCAAGCGGATTTTTCAGGTTTTTGGCGTTGACTTCGTTTAGAGCGCTGGCTATGGTCGTTTCAGCCAATCCACTAGATCTAGTGGTTGATCTCGTGGAACAAGCGCGCAATTAGTGTTTCACGTTGTGGAACGGAGTGCGAAATAGCCGAAACCGCTCCCCAAGCGTGAAATGATGATGCGTCGGCAAAAGAAAACCCCGCCACTGTGGGCGGGGCTTCGGTAGTACCGATCTTTCAAAATCTAAAGCAGTCATTCAGATGGGGCGGTACGCGCCAACGTACCGCTACATCCGGCCCGGGATAGACGGAGGCCTAAGAGGCGATCCGCACTACACCAGATTTGGAGCAATGACAAGAGTCCTGAGAGCGGACCTTTGTATCCTATAAGACTGTTAGCGGGATGCCTAGTGACTTAGGTCCCACAATTGTCAAACGGCTTGCTTCATCTCTTCCGGTCTGTTGCGCCTCTTAACGAGGTCGACAACATGGCTATCAGCAACAAGACAGTGTTCGTCCACGCATACACCCGCGTCCGCATGGGCCGGCTGGAATACGTGTGTCAGCACTTCCGCTCGC
>JANJSW010000101.1 GCA_024711415.1 Thermomonas sp.
TTCGCTACAGGGCATGTCTGCCCGCGCGTCCGCGATGATCGGTCAGCCCTGCGGCACCCGCACCCAGCCTTCCATCAGCACCCGCGCGCTGCGGCTCATCACCGCGCGCGTGACCGCCCACTGGCCGTTGACCTGATCGACGGATGCGCCCACCCGGAGCGTGCCGGAGGGATGGCCGAAGTTCACGGCATCGCGCGTTCCGCCGCCGGCGGCCAGATTCACCAGCGTGCCCGGCACCGCTGCCGCGGTGGCGATGGCGACCGAAGCGGTGCCCATCATCGCGTGATGCAGCTTGCCCATCGACATCGCGCGCACGTTGAGGTCGATGCTGCCGGCGCCGATGTGCTTGCCGCTGGATGAAACGTAGTCCGCCGGTGGCGCAACGAACGCCACCTTCGGCGTGTGCTGGCGGGTGGCGGCCTCTTCCGCCGTCTTGATCAGGCCCATCCGCAGTGCGCCGGCCACGCGGATCGCTTCAAGTGCAGCCAGCGCGGCCTTGTCCTCGTTGATCGCCGGCTGCAGCTCGGTGCCGGCAAAGCCGATGTCGGCGGCGTTGACGAACACGGTGGGAATGCCGGCGGTGATCATCGTTGCCTTGAGCGTTCCCACGCCCGGCACCTCGAGATCATCGATCAGGTTGCCGGTGGGGAACATCGAGCCGCCTTCCCCCTCGTCGTCGGAAGGATCGACGAATTCCAGCACGATCTCTGCGGCGGGGAAGGTCACGCCGTCCAGTTCGAAATCGCCGGTCTCCTGCACCTGCCCGCCGCGTACCGGCACGTGCACCAGGATGGTCTTGCCGATGTTGGCCTGCCACACCCGCACGGTCACGGTGCCGTCCTGCGGGATGCGCTCGGCGGGAATGAAGCCGTTGGCGATCGCGAACGGGCCGACCGCGGTACTGAGGTTGCCGCAGTTGCCCGACCAGTCCACGAAGGCGGTGTCGATGCTGACCTGCCCGTACAGGTAGTCGACGTCGTGGTCGGGCACGCTGGCGGCGGCGATGATCACGCACTTGGACGTGGACGAGGTGGCCCCGCCCATGCCGTCGGTGTGCTTGCCGTAGGGGTCGGGCGAGCCGATCACCCGCAGCAGCAGCGCATCGCGCGCCGGCCCCGGCACCCGCGCCGCTTCCGGCAGGTCGTCGCGCCTGAAGAACACGCCCTTGGAGGTGCCACCGCGCATGTAGGTGGCGGGGATGCGCAGTTGCGGAAGCGATGACATGGCGGGGCCTGCAGTGGGTGCGGGTGCCTATTTTCGCGCCTTGCCGGCGCCGGTGCGAGTTCAGGCCGCCAGCAGGTCCATGAAATCGCGCACCGGCATGGCTTCCAGCCGCGCCTGGTCCAGCGCCACGTCGAGGATGCGCTGCTGGCGCTCGGCGTCGAAACGCCGAGCGAGGTTGCGGCGGAATTTCTGCTCCAGCAGCGGCAGGCCCTCGTCGCGCCGACGCGGGTGGCCGATGGGGTATTCCACCAGTACCTCGTCCAGCGCGCTGCCGTCCTTGAAATGCACGGTCAGCCCGTTGGCAATGCTGCGCTTGTCGGGGGCGTGGTAGTCGGCGGTGAACTGCGGCTCCTCGACGCAGCGGATGCGCGCGCGCAGGGCGTCGATGCGCGGGTCGACGGCGACATCGTCTTCGTAATCGGCAGCGGTCAGGCGGCCGAACAGCAGCGGCACCGCCACCATGTACTGGATGCAGTGGTCGCGGTCGGCGGGGTTATCCAACGGGCCGTCCTTGTCGATGATGCGCATGCACGCAGCCTGGGTGCGGATGACGATCTTTTCGATGTCGTCCACGCTGCGGCCCAACGCCTCGAGTTTCTGGTGCAGCGTCATCGCCGCTTCCACCGCGCTCTGCGCGTGGAACTCGGCCGGATAGCTGATCTTGAACAGCACGTTCTCGATCACGTAGCTGCCGTACTCGCGCTCGAAGCGGAACTCCCGGCCCTGGAAGCTCACGTCGTAGAAGCCCCATGCCGGCGCGGTGAGCGCGCCGGGATAGCCCATCTCGCCGGTCTGCGCGATCAGCGCCAGCCGCACTGCGCGCGAACAGGCATCGCCGGCGGCCCAGCTCTTGCGCGAGCCGGTGTTGGGCGCGTGCCGGTAGGTGCGCAGGCTCTGCCCGTCCACGAACACCTGCGACAACGCCGCCAGCGCCTGTTCGCGGTTGAGCCCGAGCAGCGACGACACCACCGCGGTGGAGGCCAGCTTCACCAGCGCGACGTGGTCCAGCCCGACCTGGTTGAAGGAGTTCTTCAGCGCCATCACACCCTGGATCTCGTGCGCCTTGATCGCGCAGGCCAGCACCTCGCGCATGCGCAGCGGCGCGCCGCCGCGGCTGCGCCAGTCGGCCACGGCGAGAATGGCGCCGAGGTTGTCCGACGGGTGGCCCCATTCGGCGGCCAGCCAGGTGTCGTTGAAGTCCAGCCAGCGGATCGCCGCGCCGATGTCGAACGCGGCCTTGACGGGATCCAGCTGGAAGCCGGTGCCGGGTACGCGCGCGCCGTTGTCCAGCGTGGCGCCGGGCACCAGCGGGCCCAACAGCTTCGTGCAGGCGGGATGCTCCAGCGCTTCCAGCGCGCAGCCCAGCGAATCGATCAGCACCAGCCGCGCGCTGCGCCAGGCCAGGTCGGATGCCGGCTGGAAATCGTGGACGTAATCGACGATGTCGACCAGTACCTGGTCCCATTCGGCCCTGGAAGAGGGGGCAGGCGAAGGCATGGGCGCACTCCCGCAGCAATCAGTACCGTAATGGTACTCTTTCGCGGTCGTCGGCGTCGGGGCGCCTGCAGCCGGTGCAGGCAACCACAAGGCGGTCGCTGCGAGCACATGCCCATTGCATGGGCATGTGGCCCGGCGTGCTGCGCGCGGTCAGGGGCTCAGCCGGCGCTGTTGGCGGCGATGAAATCCTGCGCGAACCGCTGCAGCACGCCGCCGGCGGCGTAGATGTGCACGTCCTCGTCGGAATCCAGCCGGCAGGTGACCGGCACCTCGACGGTTTCGCCATCGCGGCGATGGATGCGCAGCGTCAGGGTGGCGCCGGGCGCCGGCGTGCCGGCGACGTCGAAGGTCTCGCTGCCGTCGATGCCCAGCGTCAGCCGGGTGGTGCCGGGCTGGAATTGCAGCGGCAGCACGCCCATGCCGACGAGGTTGGTGCGATGGATGCGCTCGAAGCCCTCGGCCACGATCGCCTCCACGCCCGCCAGCCGCACGCCCTTGGCCGCCCAGTCGCGCGAACTGCCCTGGCCGTAGTCGGCGCCGGCGATGATGATCAGCGGCTGGCGGCGCGCCATGTAGGTTTCGATCGCCTCCCACATCCGCACCACCTTGCCGTCCGGCTCGATCCGCGCCAGCGAACCCTGGCGCACGCTGCTGTCTTCGTTGCGAACCATCTCGTTGAGCAGCTTGGGGTTGGCGAAAGTGGCGCGCTGCGCGGTGAGGTGGTCGCCGCGGTGGGTGGCGTAGGAATTGAAGTCCTCTTCCGGCAGGCCCATCTTCGCCAGGTACTCGCCGGCGGCGCTGGAGGCGAGGATGGCGTTGGACGGCGACCGGTGGTCGGTGGTGATGTTGTCGCCCAGCACCGCCAGCGCGCGCATGCCGGCAAGCGCGCGCTCGCCCGCCAGCGCGCCTTCCCAATACGGTGGGCAGCGGATGTAGGTGCTCTGCGGACGCCAGTCGTACAGCGGCTTGGCCTGCTGGCCGCGCGCGCGCGGCGCGAACATCGGCTCGTACACCCGGCGGAACTGCTCCGGCTTGACGCTGGCGGCGACCACCGCGTCGATCTCGGCGTCGGACGGCCAGATGTCCTTGAGCCGCACTGCATTCCCGTCGTGGTCGATGCCCAGCACGTCCTTCTCGATGTCGAAGCGCACCGTGCCGGCAATCGCGTAGGCGATCACCAGCGGCGGCGAGGCCAGGAACGCCTGCTTCGCATACGGATGGATGCGGCCGTCGAAGTTGCGGTTGCCGGACAGCACCGCGGTGACGTACAGGTCGCGCTCGATCACTTCCTTCTGGATGGCCGGGTCCAGCGCGCCGCTCATGCC
>JANJSW010000019.1 GCA_024711415.1 Thermomonas sp.
GGTTCCTCGCCGATCAGCAGCGCGGCGGTGCGGATCGACAGCTCGTCCAGCTCCTGCGTGGTCGCGCCGTTGTACAGGCCGGAGATGGTGCGGGTGGCGACGCGCATCGGATCCACCGCGTGCAGCCCCTCGCAGCAGCGCTGGACGGCGCGCACGATCTTGTTGAGATCGACGGGCTCGGTGCTGCCGTTGCGCTTGGTCACCGCCATGGCGGTGGCGGTGGGTGGCGGGGTGAGGTCGAAAGCGGGCGCGGCGGCCGGCGCTTCGGCGGGCGCCTCGGCAATCAAGGTCTGTGACATCTGGCGTCTCCATGCGGATGCACGGGCCCGGCCTGTCCCTCGCAGGCGCGGATGGCATCGGAAACGCAGGGTGGAAGCGCGGTGTCGCACGGCCTGCGACCCGGCACGGATTCCGTGCGGGGCGGCCCTGCTGCACCAGCCATCTCCCCCCGGAGATTCTTCGGCCGGCACCGCGCGGCGTGCTTCGCGCGGCTGTCGGCAGGTCTTCGGACTCGTGGATGTGGCGGGCCATGGGCCCGGCCGCCTTGGCCGCCGCTTCCCAGGACCACCGTCCCAGTGCGAAATCGCGACCTCGTCTCCACTTACCGCTGCGGGGCAGTGCCGGGATTGGCGTGGCATTGCGAAACAATGCGCGCCGCACCGGCTTCCCTTTTCATCCGACAGGTTGTGCCTGACGGAACCGACAACCCCAAGATAATGGGGATATCACCGATGGTCAATCCTGATCGGCCAGATCCGCGGCGGCGCTGGCGTAGCGCCAATGGGTGGGCGTGCCGAGGGCGTCATCGGCGCGTTCAAGCCGGCTGCCGGGGGCCAGCGCCAACGCCAGCGCGCCGGTGCCGAAGGCCCAGCCCAGCGCCTCCGCGACGGCCGCAGCGGCGGGCTGGGCGGTGACCGTGCGCGCGGCGCGCGGCTGCAGCCCTTCGCCGCTGCGCTTGCCGTGCGCCTCCTTCAGCGTCCACAGCGCGTGGAACACATCGCCGCGCAACGGGTCGTCGGCGGCATCGACGCGCCGGCATTCTTCCGGCGAAAACACGAAGCGCGCCAGCGCGTGCCAGTCGCGCACGCGCCGCGGCAGCTCGATATCCACGCCCACCGGCGCATCGGCCAGCGCCAGTGCCAGCCAGTCGCCGCTATGGCTCAGCGACACATGCAGCGGCGCGGCATCGCCATCCACCCGCAGCAGTGGCCGGCCGTCCGCGTGCGCGTCCAGCGCAACCCGGCCCACGTCCAGCTGCAGCCACTGCGCCGCCAGCGCGCGCGCCTGCCAGTGACCGGCCAGGAATGTATCGCGCCGCGACGCCGAGGTGATCGCCTGCAGGCGCCGGCGCTCGGCGTCGGTCAGCCAGTCCAGCCCGCGCGCGCCGACCTCGGCGACCGCCGCCGCGACCGGCAGCAGATGCAGACGCGCGGCGGCCATCGCGGCTTAGGCCAGCATCGCCGGCAGCAGCTTCTCGGGTTCGGCCTGCACGTCCAGCACCAGCTCGCCATCCACCGCGTCCAGCGCCACCCGGCCACCCTCGACCAGCTTGCCGAACAGCAGTTCGTCGGCCAGCGGGCGCTTGATCCTGTCCTGGATCAGCCGCGCCATCGGGCGTGCGCCCATCAGCGGGTCGAAGCCCTGCTGGCCCAGCCATTCGCGCGCAGCCTGGGTGGCGGTCAGGGTCACCTGCTTCTCGTGCAACAGCGCTTCCAGCTCGATCAGGAATTTGTCCACCACCCGCAGGATGTGTTCGAAGCCCAGCGCCTGGAACTGCACCACCGCATCCAGCCGGTTGCGGAACTCGGGGGTGAAGCCGCGGCGGATCGCCTCCATCGCATCCGGGCTGTGATCCTGCTTCGTAAAGCCAATACTGCGCCGCGCCGCCTGGGTGGCGCCGGCGTTGGTGGTCATCACCAGGATCACGTTGCGGAAATTGGCCTCGCGCCCGTTGGTATCGGTCAGCGTGCCGCGATCCATGACCTGCAGCAGGATGTTGAAGATGTCGGGGTGCGCCTTCTCGATTTCGTCCAGCAGCAGCACGCAGTGCGGCGTCTTGACGATCTTCTCGGTCAGCAGGCCGCCCTGGTCGAAGCCGACATACCCCGGAGGCGCCCCGATCAAGCGGCTGACCGAATGCGGCTCCATGTATTCGCTCATGTCGAAGCGGATCAGCTCGATGCCGAGCTGCATCGCCAGCTGGCGGGTGACCTCGGTCTTGCCCACGCCGGTGGGACCGGCGAACAGGAAGTTGCCGATCGGCTTGTCGGGATTGCCCAGACCGCTGCGCGCCAGCTTGATCGCGCTGGCCAGCGTTTCGATGGCCGGGTCCTGGCCGAAGATCACCATCTTCAGGTTGCGCTCCAGGTGCTGCAGCACGTCCTTGTCGGAGGCGCTGACCTGCTTGGCCGGGATGCGCGCCATCTTGGCGACGATGGTCTCGATCTCCTCCACGTCGATCAGCTGCTTGCGCGTTTCCACCGGCAGCAGCCGCTGGCGCGCGCCGGCTTCGTCGATCACGTCGATCGCCTTGTCCGGCAGCAGGCGGTCGCCTATATGCTTGACCGACAGGTCCACCGCGGCGCGAATCGCTTCGTCGGCGTAGGCCACGTCGTGGTGGGCCTCGTACTTGGGCTTCAGGCCCTTGAGGATCTCGACGGCCTCGCCCACGGTGGGCTCGACGATGTCGATCTTCTGGAAGCGCCGCGCCAGCGCGCGGTCCTTCTCGAACACGCCGCGGTATTCCTGGAAGGTGGTGGAACCGATGCAGCGCAGCTCGCCGTTGGCCAGCACCGGCTTGATCAGGTTGGAGGCGTCCATGGTGCCGCCGCTGGAGGCGCCGGCGCCGATGATGGTGTGGATCTCGTCGATGAACAGGATCGCGCCCGGCTGCTTCTTCAGCGCCGCCAGCACGCCCTTCAGGCGCTTCTCGAAATCGCCGCGGTACTTGGTGCCGGCCACCAGCGCGCCCAGGTCCAGCGAATAGATCACCGCCCCGGCCAGCACGTCCGGGACCTCGCCATCGACGATCCGCTTGGCCAGCCCTTCCGCCAGCGCGGTCTTGCCGACCCCGGATTCGCCCACGTACAGCGGGTTGTTCTTGCGCCGACGGCACAGCACCTGGATGGTGCGCTCGATTTCCTCGGCGCGCCCCACCAGCGGATCGATGCGCCCGGCGCGCGCGGCCTCGTTGAGGTTGCTGGCGAACTCGGTGAGCGGATCGCCCTTGCCCTCGCCTTCGCCGGCCTCGCCCTTGCCCTCGCCGTCCTGCGCGGACTGGCCCGGCTCGTCCTCGTTGCGGGCGATGCCGTGCGACAGGTAATTGACCACGTCCAGCCGGTGCACGTCCTGCTGGTTGAGGAAATACACGGCGTGCGAATCCTTTTCGCCGAAGATCGCCACCAGCACGTTGGCGCCGGTTACCTCTTTCTTGCCCGAGGACTGCACGTGGTAGACCGCGCGCTGCAGCACGCGCTGGAAGCCGAGGGTGGGCTGGGTGTCGCGGCCGTCGTCGTCGGCGAAGCGGCTGACCGACACCTCGATGGCGTTGTCCAGCTCGTCGCGCAGGCGCGGCAGGTCGGCGCCGACCGCGCGCAGCACCGCCTCGGCCGAGGGGTTGTCCAGCAACGCCAGCAGCAGATGCTCGACCGTCATGAACTCGTAGCGCGCCTCGCGGGTGCGCTTGTAGCACTGGCCGATGGTTTGCTCGAGATCCTTGCTGAACATGAAAACCTGCCTTCGGGTACGTCAGCTCCTATGTAGGGCGCATTCGGCCCCGGGACAAGTGCCGATCCCGGTCAGGCCCGCTCCATCGTGCACAGCAGCGGGTGCTGGTTCAGCCTGGCGTACTCGTTGACCTGCGCCACCTTGGATTCTGCGATCTCGCGGGTGAACACCCCGCATACGCCGCGGCCACGGGTATGCACGTGCAGCATGACCTGGGTGGCGCGCTCCAGCCCCATCGAGAAAAACCGCATCAGCACGTCGACCACGAAGTCCATCGGCGTGTAGTCGTCATTGAGCAGCAGAACGGTGTATTGCGGCGGGCGCGCCACTTCCGGGCGCGCCGGCGCCACCACGGTGCCGTGGTCGTGATCGCGCTGCGGCTTGTCGGGCTGGTTCGGCATGGGCAAATTATACGTCGCACCGCCCATCAACCCATGCCCCGGAGCCTCCATGCGCCTGCCCCTGCTCGCCGCCATCCTGTTCGCGCTGGCCGCGCCCCCCTCCACGGCCGGCGATGCCTCGGTCCAGGCGCGCCTGGACGCGCGCGGCATCAAGTACGAAATCGATGGCGACGGCGACTACAAGCTCCTGGTGTCGTACAAGGACGAGGGTCGCACCCAGCTGGTGTTCGTCTCCGGCGCCAGCGAATCGGTCCAGGGCCTGGTGGTGCGCGAGGTGTTCTCGCCCGCCGGCAAGGTGGGCGCGGATGCCCTCGCCGCCAAGGCGATCGACCTGCTCGCCGAAAGCCGCACGCTGAAGGTCGGCGCGTGGGAAATCGCCGGGGACGTGCTCTATTACGTGATCAAGCTGCCCGACAGCGTCGACGCCACCCAGCTGGAGGCCGCCATCGACATCGCCGCGGAAACCGCCGACGAAAAGGAAATCGAACTGTCCGGCGCCAAGGACGAACTCTGACATGAGCTATCGCGAAGGCCGCTTCTGGCAGCCGGACGTCACCGTCGCCACCCTGGTGGCGCGCGACGGCCGCCTGCTGTGCGTGGAGGAACGGGTGGGTGGCCGCCTGGTGCTCAACCAGCCCGCCGGCCATCTGGAGCCCGACGAAAGCCTGGTGGACGCCGCGCTGCGCGAAACCCGCGAGGAAACCGGCTGGCACGTGCGCATCACCCATCTGGTGGGCACCTACCAGTGGAAGGCGCCGGAGACCCAGCGCCACTATCTGCGCTTCGCCTTCGCCGCCGAACCGCTGGAGGAAATCCCCGGCGCGACGCTGGACGAGGGCATCGTGCAGGCGCTGTGGCTGTCGCCGCAGCAGCTGCAGGCCGAGGCCCCGCGCCACCGCAGCCCGCTGGTATGGCGCGCGGTCGCCGACTACCTGGGCGGCAGCCGCCACCCGCTGTCGCTGGTGCGGCAGCTGGCATGAGCGGGAACGGGCGACGCATCGTCGTCGGCGTGTCCGGCGGCGTCGACTCCTCGGTCGCCGCACTGCTGCTGCGCGATGCCGGCTATGAAGTCACCGGCCTGTTCATGCAGAACTGGGCCGATGATGGTTCCGGCGAATGCCGCGCCGAGGACGACCGCCGCGACGCGGTGGCGGTCTGCGGGGCGCTCGGCATCCCGATCCGCTTCCGCGACTTCTCGAAGGAATACTGGGACGGCGTGTTCCGCCATTTCCTCGACGAATACGCCGCCGGCCGCACGCCCAACCCGGACGTGCTGTGCAACCGCGAGATCAAGTTCAAGCATTTCCTCGATGCCGCCCGCGAGCTGGGCGCGGATGCCATCGCCACCGGTCACTACGCCCGCGTCGACCATGACGGCCGCAGCTTCCGCCTGCTGCGCGCGATCGACCGCAGCAAGGACCAGAGCTACTTCCTGCACCAGCTGGGCCAGGTCCAGCTGGCGGCCACGCACTTCCCGCTGGGTGGCCTGCACAAGAGCGAGATCCGCCGGATCGCCGCCGAACATGGCCTGCGCACGGCGGAAAAGAAGGATTCCACCGGCATCTGCTTCATCGGCGAGCGCGATTTCCGCAGCTTCCTGGCGCAGTACCTGCCGGCCCGCGACGGCGAGATGCGTACGCCGGACGGCAGCCGCATCGGCAGCCACCCGGGGGTGTTCTATTTCACCCTCGGCCAGCGCGAAGGCCTGCACATCGGCGGCGTGCGCGGCCGCCCGCAGGCGCCGTGGTTCGTGGTGGCCAAGGACGTGGAGCGCAACATCCTGTACGTCGACCAGGGCCATGACAGCCCGTGGCTGCAGTCGCATGCATTGCGCAGCGAAACCGCGCACTGGATCGCCGGCAGCCCGCCGGCCGCGCGCTTTGCCTGCACCGCGCAGACCCGCTACCGGCAGCCGGACGAGGCCTGCGAGGTCGAAGTCCTGGACGACGGCACGCTTGCCGTGCGCTTCGCCCGGCCGCAGCGCGCGGTCACCCCCGGTCAATCGGTGGTGCTCTACGATGGCGACCATTGCCTGGGCGGCGCGGTGATCGCCGCCACCGACGCCCCCTTTCCCCGGACGACTTCCAGCGAGAACACTCCCGCATGAGCAATTCCATCGACGACCGCGTGCTTGCCTTGGCC
>JANJSW010000257.1 GCA_024711415.1 Thermomonas sp.
TCGGCCTGTCGGCCGGCGGCATCCTCAAGCCGGAAATGGTCGCGACGATGGCCGACAAGCCCATCATCCTGGCCCTGGCCAACCCGCATCCGGAAATCCTGCCGGAGGACGCCAAGCGCGTGCGCCCGGACGCGGTGATCGCCACCGGGCGCTCGGACTACCCCAACCAGGTCAACAACGCGGTCTGCTTCCCGTACATCTTCCGCGGCGCGCTGGACGTGGGCGCCACCCAGATCAACGAGGCGATGAAGCTGGCCTGCGTGCGCGCGATCGCCGCGCTGGCGCGCCAGGAAGCCTCCGACCTCGGCGCGGCCTACGGTGGCGAAGTGCCGACCTTCGGCCGCGAATACCTGATCCCGCGCCCGTTCGATCCGCGCCTGCTGACCATGCTGGCGCCGGCGGTGGCGCAGGCGGCGATGGAGTCCGGCGTGGCGATGCGCCCGCTCGAGGATGTCTGCGCCTACCGCGAGAAGCTCAGCCAGTTCATCCACCGCACCAGCCTGATGATGAAGCCGGTGTACGAGCGCGCCCGCGCCGACCGCAAGCGCGTGGCCTACGCCGAGGGCGAGGAATACGTGGTGCTGCGCGCGGTGCAGACGGTGATCGACGAGGGCCTGGCGTTCCCGATCCTGATCGGCCGCCCGGAGGTGATCGAAAGCCGCATCGAGAAACTCGGCCTGCGCATGCGCGCGGGGGTGGACTTCGAACTCACCAACATCAACGACGATCCGCGTTTCGACGACTACTGGAAGCAGTACCACGCGCTGACCGAGCGCCGCGGCGTGACCCCGGACGCAGCCAAGAACCTGCTGCGCTCGCGGCCCACCCTGATCGCCTCGCTGATGGTCGAGCGCGGCGAAGCCGATGCGCTGATCTGCGGCCTCGTCGGCCGTTACCACAAGAAGCTGGGCTACCTGCGCAGCGTGTTCGACTTCGAGCCGGGCGTCACCGGCACCGCGGCGATGACCGGGGTCATCAACGACAAGGGCGCGTGGTTCTTCGTCGACACCCACGTACAGCTGGACCCGTCCGCCGAGCAGATCGCCGAGGCCACACTGCAGGCCAGCTACCGCCTCAAGCTGTTCGGGATCGAGCCGAAGGTGGCGCTGCTGTCGCACTCCAACTACGGCAGCCATCTGGACGGCAGCGCCGGCAAGATGCGGCAGGCGTTCGAGATCATCCGCCGGCGCGCGCCGAAGCTGGAGGTGGACGGCGAGATGATGGCCGACACCGCCTGGGACGAGGCGCTGCGCCTGCGCATGTTCCCCAACACCACGCTGAAGGGGCGGGCCAACCTGCTGGTGATGCCGAACCTGGACGCCGCCAACATCGCCTACAACCTGATCCGGGTCGCCACCGGCGGCGTCGCCATCGGGCCGATCCTGATGGGCCTGGACCGGCCGGCGCATATCCTGACCCCGGCGTCGTCGTCGCGGCGGGTGGTCAACATGACCGCCATCGCGGCGGTGGACGCGCAGATCCGCGCCGAGCTGCGCGCCCGCAACGGCTGAACCGTCGCGCGGCGCCCGGCCGCGCACTCCATGGCTTGCACCCAGGCCCCGACGCCCCGCGCCGGGGCGTTGGCCTGCGCCTGCGTTTCGCCGTCGCGGGTAGGCTGCAGGGTGTATTCCAGCGGCACCGGGCTGGATACATTGGCGAAATTATAAAATATCCGGGTAAAACATGATTTGAGCTGCATTGCAGCATCACCCGGCGCCCCGCGCTTGCTAGACTCGGCCTTTCGACGACTGACCGGCCGATGGAGCGCGCGATGAACTGGCTCAATGAAATGCTGCAGAACGATCCCGATCCGCGGGAATCCCGCGAGTGGATCGAGTCGCTGAAGGCGGTCATCGACCATGACGGCCCGCAGCGCGCGCACCAGCTGCTGGAGAGCATGGTCGAGGTGACCCGGCGCGCCGGTGCGCACCTGCCGTTCGCGCCCACCACCGCCTACATCAACACCATCCCGGCCCACCTGGAGCCGCGGATGCCGGGCGATGCGCACCTGGAATGGCGGATCCGCTCGATCATCCGCTGGAACGCCATGGCCATGGTGGTGCGTGCCAACCGCAAGCCCGGGTCGCTGGGCGGCCACATCGCCAGCTTCGCCAGCTCGGCCACGCTCTACGACGTCGGCTTCAACCATTTCTGGCGCGCGCCGTCCGACCAGCATCCGGGCGACCTGCTCTACATCCAGGGCCACAGCTCGCCCGGCATCTATGCGCGCGCCTTCATGGAAGGCCGGATCAACGAGTCCCAGCTGGACAGCTTCCGCATGGAAGTGGACGGCCGCGGCATCTCCAGCTATCCGCACCCGTGGCTGATGCCGGACTTCTGGCAGACCCCCACCGTCAGCATGGGCCTGGGCCCGCTGGCCGCGATCTACCAGGCGCGCAGCTGGAAGTACCTGGAAGCGCGCGGGTTGATGCCGAAGACCGACCGCAAGGTGTGGTGCTTCCTCGGCGACGGCGAGACCGACGAGCCGGAGTCGCTGGGCGCCATTGGTGTTGCCGGCCGCGAAGGCCTGGACAACCTGGTCTTCGTCATCAACTGCAACCTGCAGCGCCTGGACGGGCCGGTGCGCGGCAACGGCAAGATCATCCAGGAACTGGAAGGCCAGTTCCGCGGCGCCGGCTGGAACGTCATCAAGACCATCTGGGGCAGCTACTGGGATCCGCTGCTGGCCAAGGACACCAACGGCGTCCTGCGCAAGATCATGATGGAGACCGTCGACGGCGAGTACCAGAACTGCAAGGCCTTCGGCGGCGCCTACACCCGCGAGCATTTCTTCGGCAAGTCGCCGGAAACGCTGGCGATGGTGTCCAGCCTCAGCGACGACGACATCTGGCGCCTCAACCGCGGCGGCCACGACCCGCACAAGGTGTACGCGGCCTATGACGCGGCGGTGAAGACCACCGGCCAGCCCACCGTGATCCTGGCCAAGACGGTCAAGGGCTACGGCATGGGCAGCGCGGGCGAGGCCCTCAACCCCACCCACCAGACCAAGAAGCTGGACAACGACGCGGTGCGCGCCTTCCGCGACCGCTTCCAGCTGCCGATCAGCGACGATGCGCTGCGCGACGGCGAGGTGCCGTTCTACCGCCCCGACGAGAAGTCGCCGGAAATGGAGTACATGCGCGAGCGCCGGAACGTCCTCGGCGGCCACCTGCCGCAGCGCCGGCGCAAGGCCAGCAAGCCGCTGGAAGTGCCGCCGCTGGCGACTTTCGAGCGCCTGCTCAAGTCCACCGGCGAGCGCGAGATCAGCACCACCATGGCGTTCGTGCAGATGTTCAACATCATCCTGCGCGACAAGCAGGTCGGCCCGCGCTGCGTGCCGATCGTGGCCGACGAGGCCCGCACCTTCGGCATGGAGGGCCTGTTCCGGCAGCTGGGCATCTACGCCCCGCAGGGCCAGAAGTACAAGCCGGTGGACGCCGACCAGCTGATGTTCTACCGCGAGGATGCGGCCGGGCAGGTGCTGGAGGAAGGCATCACCGAGGCTGGCGCCTTCGCCAGCTGGATGGCGCTGGCCACCAGCTACAGCAGCAACGACCTGCAGATGCTGCCGTTCTACATCTACTACTCGATGTTCGGCTTCCAGCGCGTGGGCGACTTCGCCTGGCAGGCCGGCGACATGCGCGCGCGCGGCTTCGTGTTGGGCGGCACCGCCGGCCGCACCACGCTCAATGGCGAGGGCCTGCAGCACGAGGACGGCCACTCGCACATCCAGAGTTCGCTGATCCCCAACGTGCGCAGCTACGACCCGACCTTCGCCTACGAGGTCGTCACCGTCGTCCAGTACGGCATGCAGCGGATGCTGGCGGAACAGCAGGACGAGTACTTCTACATCACCCTGATGAACGAGAACTACGCCCATCCCGAGATGCCGGCCGGCAGCGAGGAAGGGATCATCAAGGGCATGTACCTGCTGCGCGACGCCGGCAAGGGCAAGAAGGGCGAGCTGCGCGTGCAGCTGCTGGGCAGCGGCACCATCCTCAACGAGGTGATCGCCGCCGCCGACCTGCTGGACGCCGACTTCGGCATCAAGGCCGACATCTGGTCCTGCCCCAGCTTCACCGAACTGGCGCGCGATGGTGCCGACGTGGAGCGCTGGAACCGCTTCCACCCGGAAGCAAAGACGCCCCGCAAGGCGTGGGTGAGCCGGCTGCTGGAAGGTCGCCAGGGTCCGGCGGTCGCGGCCACCGACTACGTGCGCGCCTTCGCCAACCAGATCCGCGAATACGTGCCGATGCGCTACAGCGTGCTGGGCACCGACGGCTACGGCCGCAGCGACACCCGCGAGAACCTGCGCCGCCACTTCGAGGTGGACCGCTTCCACGTGGCCC
>JANJSW010000021.1 GCA_024711415.1 Thermomonas sp.
AGCGCCGGCAACCTGTCGCTGGCGGTGCTGCCGCTGGAGCATTCCGATGCCGGCATCATCGCGGCCGGCGCAGCTTTGCAGCGGCGCCCGCTGGCGGACGGCCTGGCCCGCTGACCCGGCGGTTTTCCGGTTGGGCTGGCGCCGAGGATCGGCCCCAGCTTGCCCACGCGCCGTGTCCGGGCACCCCGTAGCATCGCCAACGCCCCGCCGGAACCGCTATGGTGGCTGCGACCGCAGCCAACGGCAGGTGGCGATGGCATCCGGGGGGAATAGCCGCATGGCATTGTTGAAAACCGATGTTCTGGTCATCGGCGGCGGCCTCGCCGGCATCGTGACCGCGCTGGAAGCCCTGCGCGCCGGCCAGCGCGTGGTGCTGGTGGACCGCGACACGCCGGAGCGCTTCGGCGGCCTGGCGGTATGGGCGTTCGGCGGCATGGCGCTGGTGGGCACGCCGCTGCAAGCGCGGCGCAAGATCATCGATACGCCGGAGATCGCGCTGCGCGACTGGCTGCGCTTCGGCGAACTCGATCCGCAGGACGCGCATGCCGTGGCATGGGCACGCCATTACGTCGAACGCTCGCGTCCCGAGGTGCACGACTGGCTGCTGCAACACGGCATCCGCTTCATGCCGGCGGTGAACTGGGTGGAACGCGGGCGCAACGGCGACGGCAATTCGGTGCCGCGCTACCACGTCGTCTGGGGCACCTCGCGCGAGCTGACCCGGCGCATGATCGCCGCGCTGCGCGAGGCCGGCGCGAACGGAAACCTCGTCCTGCTGCATCGCCATCGTGTCACCGCGCTCGAGACCGCCGACGGCCGCATGGCCGGCGTGCTGGCGGCCGATGAGGGCACCGGCCGGGAAATTCGCATCGACGCACCGGTGGTGGTGCTGGCCACCGGCGGCCTCAACGGCGGCCATGCCGAAGCGCGCCGCAACTGGCCGGCGGACCGCCCGCGACCGGCGACGATGCTCAATGGCGCGCACCCTTATGCCGACGGCGCCATGCACCACGCCGCCGAAACGCTGGGCGCGCGCATCGTCCGCGCCGGCGAGATGTGGAACTACGCTGCCGGCTTCCCGCATCCGTTCCCGCACTTCGACGGCCACGGGCTGTCGGCGATCCCGTGCAAGTCGGCGCTGTGGCTGGACCATACGGGCCGGCGCATCGGCCCGGAGCCGCTGGTGACCGGCTTCGATACGCACTGGCTGTGCCAGCGGGTGGCCGAGCAGGAACAGCCGTGGACCTGGCACCTGCTCAACTGGCGCATCGCGGCCAAGGAGTTCGCGATCTCCGGCGCCGAGCACAACGTACGCATCCGCGACCAGCAGTTCCTGCGCTTCCTCAAGGAAACCCTGCTGGGCAACCACCGGCTGGTGCGGCAGATGCAGCGCGAGAGCGCGCATTTCCTGGTCGACGACACGCTGGCCGGGCTGGCGGGCCGGATGAACGCCCTGACCTGCTCGCGCGACATCGACCCGGCCACGCTGCAGGCCACCGCCGATGCCTTTGATGCGCACTTCGCGCCGGGCGCGAACCCGGAGGACGATATGCAGGTCCGCCGCATCCTGCACGCACGCCAGTGGGGGCCGGACCGGCTGCGCACCTGCAAACCCGCGCCGCTGCAGCAACCGGGTGCCGGACCGTACATCGCCATCCACATGCAGCTGATCACCCGCAAGAGCCTGGGCGGGCTGCGCACCGACCTGGATTCGCGCGTGCTGGACGCCACCCACGCGCCGATCCCCGGCCTGTACTGCGTGGGTGAAGCCGCCGGCTTCGGCGGCGGCGGCGCCTGCGGCAAGCGCTCGCTGGAAGGCACCTTCCTGCCCGGCTGCATCCTCACCGCACGCGCCGCCGCGCGCGCCATCGTTACCGGAGCCTGAGCCATGAATGGCGCGCAAGCCCTGATGAAAACGCTGGCCGACGCCGGCATCGAGGTCTGTTTCTCCAACCCCGGCACCAGCGAGATGCATTTCGTGGCCGCGCTCGACGGCGAACCGCGAATGCGCGCCGTACTGGCGCTCTTCGAAGGCGTGGCCACGGGCGCCGCCGACGGCTACGCACGGATGGCCGGCAAGCCGGCCGCCACCCTGCTGCACCTGGGCTGTGGCCTCGGCAACGGGCTGGCCAACCTGCACAACGCGCGCAAGGGCAAGGTGCCGGTGCTCAACATCGTCGGCGACCACGCCACCCATCACGTGCCGTTCGACGCCCAGCTGCAGTCCGACATCGAAACCGTGGCGCGCAACGTCTCGCCCGACTTCGTGCGCACCTCCCAGGCAACCGCCGCGCTGTGCAGCGATGCGGTGGCCGCGATCCAGGCCGCGCGCGGCCTGCCAGGCCAGGTGGCCACGCTGATCCTGCCCGCGGACGTCAGCTGGGGCGAAGGCGGCACGCCCTGCCCGCCCCCGCCGCCGCCCACCCCGCTGCCGGCGGAAGACGCCACCGTTGCCGCCATTGCGGGCGCCATCCAAAGCGACGGCAAGTCCGCGCTGCTGTTGGGCGGCCAGGCCCTGCGCGAACCGGCGCTGCTGGCCGCCGCGCGCATCGCCGCGCACAGCGGCGTCAAGCTGTTCTGCGAAGTGTTCCCAACCCGGTTGGAACGCGGCGCCGGCCTGCCGGCGGTGGAACGCATCGCCTACCTGGCCGAACTGGCGACGCTGCAGTTGACCGGGATCGAGCACCTGATCCTGGTGGATGCCAAATCGCCGGTGTCGTTCTTCGCCTATCCGGGCAAGGCCAGTGACCTGGTGCCCGACGGCTGCACCGTGCATGCGTTGGCGACGCCGGCACAGGACGCCGCCGCGAGTCTCGAGAAGCTCGCCGCCGCGCTGGGCGCAGCTCGGGCCACGCCCGCGCTGCAGCCCGCCGTGCGGCCATCGCGCCCGCGCGGCCGCCTCACCGCCGCCAAGGTCTGCAAGGCCGTCGGCCACCTGCTGCCGGAGCGCGCCATCGTCATCGACGAAGCGATCACCTCCGGCCTGCTGCTGGGCG
>JANJSW010000303.1 GCA_024711415.1 Thermomonas sp.
GATGCCGTTGAGCGGGGTGCGGATCTCGTGGCTCATGGTGGCGAGGAACTCGCCCTTGGCCATCACCGCCGATTCGGCCGCCTGCTTGGCGCGGGTCAGTTCCGCCTCGAGCTGGGTGTGGCGGTCGATCTCGCGCTGCAATGCGTTGATTTCCTCGTCGCTGCGGCGGCCCTGCTGCTCCTGCTGCTGGTGCGCCTGCTCGCGTTTGCGCACGGCGAAGGCCAGCGCGATGCTGGCGAACAGTGCCAGCAGCGCCAGCACCAGCGCGACCAGCTGCCACGGACCCTCCACCCCGAACTGCTCGACCAGCAGCGCCAGCGACGCGCCGCCGGCCGCGCCCAGCGCCAGCCAGCGGGTGGTCAACAGATTGAGGCCGCGGGCATCGTCGCCGTTCACAGGGTCGCGCTCCTGAAGTCGAAGTCCAGCGCCTGCTCGGGGCGCTGCACCAGGTTGCCCTGGATGAAGTCGATGCCGCCCACCCACAGTGCGGCGGCCGCCTGCGGATCTTCGACGGCCTGGCCGATCACCTGCAGGCCGAGCCGGTGCGCGCGCTCAATCACTTCGCGCATCTCGTCGTGCAGCTCCGGCGGCAGCGGTTGCTGGGCGAAGTCGGCGGACAGCCGCAGGTAGCCCAGCGGCAGCTCCTGCAGCAGCTGGTTGGCGTCTTCGCCGCGGCGGAACTGGCTGAGGCAGAACTGCACCCCTGCCGGCACCAGCTGCTCGCAGAACTGGTGCAGCAGCACCACGTGCACCACCGCATCGTCCAGGCGCAGGTCGATGACCAGTGACGTCGGGTCGACGTTGTGGCGCTCCAGCGCCTGCAGCAGCCAGCCGACATAACTGTCCTGCGCGAGCGTGCCGGGCGACTGCGAGACGAACAGGCGCATCGGCCGGCTCTCCGCGCGCCGCTTCTGCAGCAGCGCCAGCGCCTGCTCCATCACCCAGCGGTCCAGCTGCGGCATCAGCCCGGCCGACTGCGCCACCGACAGGAACTCGCCGGCGCGGCGCACGCTGCCGTCGGGGCCGCGCATGCGCACCAGCACCTGGAACTGGGCGTCGTCGCCGCCGGCCACCGCCACCACCGGCTGGAAGGCGAGGTAGAGCGCATCGCTGGACGCGGCCAGCGCGGTGCGCAGCTCGTCGGCGATGTCGCTGGACACCGCGGTATCCGGCGGCACGTAGGTGGCCAGCCCGATCGGCGAGCCCTGCGCCTCGCGCGCGGCCTCCTCGCAGGCCGCCAGCACCGCGCCGGCGTCGGTGAAGCCGTGTTCGAACGCGGTGTAGCCGATGGTGCAGCGCAGCCGGATGGTTTCGCTGTCGGTCTGGAAGTCGTGGTAGCCCACGCCGTCGCGCAGGCTGCGCGCGCAGGCGTCGAGCGCGCCGCGATCCATTCCGGCCACCACCACCAGGAAGGCGTTGTCGCTCAGTCGCGCGGTGACGTGGCCCTGGGTCAGGCTGCCGAGGTAGCGGCCGGCGTCGTTGATGAGGTTCTCGAACGCCGCGTAGCCGTAGTGCTTGCGCAGCGCCGCGGCGTTGCCCATCTCCACCAGCAGGGCGCCGCCGGGGGCGTGTTGGGCCAGCTGCGCGGCCAACGCCTTCATCAGCGCCGGGCGGGTGTACAGGCCGGTGACGGGATGGCGGTCGCCATCCACCTGGGCCATGCGGCTGCTGGCCAGCGCGCGGGCGCGCTTGACCCGGCTCTGCACCGCCGCGATCAGGTGGCGCGGGCGCACCGGCTTGATCAGGTAGTCGTCGCCGCCGTGCTCCAGCACCTCGACCTGGCGCTCGGGGTCCTGGTCGCCGGTCAGGAACACCACCGGGGTGTGCTCGAAGCGCGGATGCTCGCGGATCTGCGCGGTCAGCGCAGTGCCGCTGGAGCCGGGGATGTGCAGGTCCATCAGCACCAGGTCGGGGTCGAAGCGTTCCATCGCTTCCATCATCCGTTCCGGCATCGCCACCACTTCCGCCTGCATGGCGGCGCCGCGCAGGATCGCCTCGGCGAAGATCGCCTGGCTGCGGTCGTCCTCGACGATCAGCACCCGGAACGGGGTCGCGTCTGCGCTGGCCTCGCCGTGCGCGCTGCTCATGCCCTGGCCCCGGCGCCTGTGGCGCGGACTGGTCGCGGAAATGCCGGCGCGGCGTCCGTGGCGAACAACTTCATGGATCTCCTCGTGAACGTGACAGTGCGACGCGAAACGCGTCTCCAGTGTGACATCTGACGTAAAACGGTACTACGGCCGGCCGGAGCGCGGCGCGAACGCGGCGTCGCGCAGCCGCGCCATCCCGCGCAGCACCTTCCGGCACAGCCACCAGACCAGCAGGGCCAGCGCGATGCTCAGGGTCACGGCCAGGCCCAGCGCCAGCCAGGGATGGCTGAAGGCCAGCGCCAGCGCGCCGATCACCAGCGCGTCTTCGGTCGCCGAGGCGATCCAGTTGCTGAAGGGTTCCGGCGAGCCGTTCAATACCGCGCGCGTACCGGCCTTCAGCACGTGGCTGGCCAGCGCTACGCCGGCGCCGGTGGCCAGCATGCCGGCCCCGAGTTCGCCGTCCGGCGACAGCGTGGCCGCCGCCAGGAACGCGCCGGCGGGAATCCGCAGCAGGGTCTGCAGCAGGTCCCAGGTGGAATCCACGCCGGGGATCTTGTCGGCCAGGAATTCGGCGACGGCCAGCGTGCCGGCGGTGCCCAGCACCCACGGCGACTGCGTGACTTCCAGTGCAGGCGGCAGGTCCAGCCAGCCGAACTGGCCGGCAAGGCCGACCCCGAACACGGTCAGATACGCGCGGATGCCGGCCAGCCAGGCCAGCAGTACCCCGATCGCGAATACGTGTGCCGTCTCCATGCTTGCGGATATCCGGTGCAGGCTTGCGATGGGGGCAGTCTATACGCGGCGCCGGCTTGACGCAGGCGCGGCGCGGATGCGATACCACGACGATGCCGACACCCGAGCCCCTGCAGCGCCTGCCCGGCGCCGGCCACCCGCGCGCGGCGCTGGCAGCGCTGGTGGCGGTGGCGCTGTTGCTGGGGCTGTGGGGGGCGTGGCGCGCGTTCGCGCCCAGCCCGGCCAACGCGGGCGAACAGCTGCGCCAGCAGGCGCGCCGGATCGAGGCGCTGGAGCAGCGCAACGCCACCCTGGCCCGTTCCGACCAGATCACCCGCCAGGCCAATGCCGACCTGCAGGCCACCCTGGCCGAGCGCGACGAGGAAATCGCCGGCCTGCGCGCCGATGTCGCCTTCTACGAACGCTTCGTGGGCGCCACCGGCCAGCGCCGCGGACTGTCCGTGCACGAGTTGAGGCTGGCGCCGCAGCGCGACCCGCAGCTGTGGCATTTCGTCGCCACCCTGACCCAGAACCTCAACCGCGGCGCGGTCAGCAGCGGCCGGCTGCAACTGGCGCTGGAAGTGACCGATGGCGGCAGCATGCGGCGGCTGGACTGGAACGTGCTGCGCCAGCAGGCCGGCGCGCCCGGCATCGCGTATTCGTTCCGCTATTTCCAGCAGATCGAGGGCGACATCGTGCTGCCGCGGGGGATCCGTCCGGTGCGGGTGGTGGTGCGGCTGCTGCCGGCCTCGGGCGCGGCGGTGGAGCAATCGTTCACCTGGAGCGCCGCCACCGCGCCCGCCGGCGGTTGAATCGGCGGCCTTCGGCCCCCATGCTGGGCGCATGGAAATCGCCGTACTCGACCAGGCCGCGCCGCCCCCGCCCTCGGCGCCGCTGCGCTTCACCGCCGCCGCCGCCGCCAAGGTGCGCGAACTGGTGGCCGAAGAGGGCAATGCCGCGCTCAGCCTGCGCGCCTTCATCCAGGGTGGCGGCTGTTCCGGCTTCCAGTACGGCTTCGAGTTCGACGAGGGCCGCAACGAGGACGACATCGCCATCGTCACCGACGGCGCCACCCTGCTGGTTGATCCGCTCAGCCTGCAGTACCTGGCCGGCGCCGAAGTGGACTACAGCGAATCGCTGGCCGGTGCCCAGTTCGTGATCCGCAATCCCAACGCCAAGACCACCTGCGGCTGCGGCAGCAGCTTCACCGTGTGAGCGCCGCGGGGATGCGGTCCGCATCGCCGTTCGCGTTCGTCGATGGCGCGCTGGACCGCGCCGACCATCTGCGCGACGACCCGGCCGCACTCGCGGCCGCATGGCCACGGGCCGGGGTCATAGCGCTGGACGAGGCCGGCCTTGCGCTGGCCGATGCTGACGCGCGGCTGCTGGCGCTGGAGGGCGCGGCGTTGCCGGATGGATCGGGCGATGCGGTGTTCCTCGGCCAGCGCGAAGGGCGGGCATGGTTTTCGGTGGCCGCCGCCGCGCATGGCCTCGACGCACCCGCACGGATCGACCTGCGCCGCGCCGCCACCCAGTGGCCGGCGTGGCAGGCCACCCTGTTCGCGCAGGCGCGGGCGGTGCAGCACTGGCACCAGCGCCATCGCTTCTGCGCGGCCTGCGGCGGTGCCCTTCGTTTCCGCCGCGCGGGCTGGCTGGGCCACTGCGACGGCTGCGGCAGCGAGCACTACCCGCGCACCGACCAGGCGGTGATCGCCGCCATCACCGACGGCGAGCGCCTGCTGCTGGGCCGCCAGGCCAGCTGGCCGGCGCGGCGCTGGTCGGTGGTGGCCGGCTTCGTCGAGCCCGGCGAGACGCTGGAGCAGACGGTGGCGCGCGAGGTGATGGAGGAAACCGGCGTGCGCGTGCACGTGGACAGCGCGCGTTACCTGGGTTCGCAGCCGTGGCCGTTCCCCGGCTCGCTGATGCTGGGTTTCATCGCCCGCGCCGAACCCGATCCGCCGCGTGCCAGCGAGGAACTGGAAGACGCACGCTGGTTCAGCGCCGACGAAGTGCGCGCCGGGTTGGCGCGCGACTGGCGCGAGGCCGACGGCGAAGGCGAAGGCATCGTGCTGTCCTCGCCGGTGTCCATCTCGCGCCACGTCATCCGTTGCTGGCTGGTCGAGCACGACGCGGCGCGCGCCGGGCGCTGACGCGGCGCACACCCTCTACACTGCCGGCATGACCGCCACCCTGCTCGCCGTCATCATCGCGCTCGCCGTCGGGCACCTGGCCCCGGCGCTTGCCGCCGGGGTGCGGCGGTTCGGCTGGTTCCGCGGCTGGCTGCAGTGGCTGAACGCGCAGTTCCCGGCCGGCAGCTTCTGGCGCGGGCCCTACGGCATCGCGCTGGCGCTGCTGGTGCCGCTGCTGCCGATGGCGCTGCTGCAGTGGGGATTGCATCACCCGTTGTGGGGCCTGCCGGCGCTGCTGCTGGGCATCGCGGTGCTGTTCTGGTGCTGGGGTCCGCGCGATCTGGACGTGGATGTGCAGGCGATCCTCGATGCCCCCGATCCCGCCGGCCGTCGCGCCGCCGCCGCACCGCTGTGGCCGGCCGGCGTGTCGCCGCGGCTGGACGGCGGCTCGCTGGTCGAGGCGGTGTTCAACAATGCGCTGCGGCGCTGGTTCGGCGTGCTGTTCTGGTTCTGCCTGCTGGGGCCGTTCGGCGCACTGCTCTACCGATTGAGCGCGCAGGCCGCCACCCGGGACGCCGATGCGGTGCCGCCGGACACGCTGGAGGGTGCGCGGCTGTGGCTGGGACTGCTGGATTGGCCGGTGGTGCAGCTGATGACCCTGGCGCTGGCGCTGGTGGGCAATTTCGACAGCGTCGCCGCTGCCTGGCGCGAGCCGGGCGCGTTCGGCCTGCAGGGACGGCTGCTGGCCAGTGCGGCGCGTGCCAGCGTGCGCTGCGAGATCGCCGAGGAAGTGGCCGATTTCACCGATGCCGGCATTCCCGCCTCCACCGCGCTGGTGGAGGCCTTCGGCGAGCTGCCGGAACTGCGCGATGCGATGAGCCTGGCCTGGCGCGTACTGGTGCTGTGGCTGGCGGTACTGGCGCTGGTGGTGGTGGCGGGCTGGGCGGGCTAGCGCCTTACGCCGCGTCGCCGCGCAACACGCGCACCTGCGCTTCCAGCAGTTCGGCGCTGGCAACGCCGCCGTCCACCGGGGCACCCGCCATCACTTCGACATGGGCGCGCAGCCGCCGCGGGATGCGCATGCGGTGCATGCTGCCGTCGCGCCGGCTCCACATGCTGCCCCACATGTTCTTCAGCGCCAGCGGCACCACCGGCACTGTCTGCCCGCGCGCAGCGGCGCGCTGCAGGATCTTCTCCATGCCGGACTTGAACGGCGCGATGTTGCCGTCCTTCGTCAGCGCGCCTTCCGGGAAGATGC
>JANJSW010000314.1 GCA_024711415.1 Thermomonas sp.
GCCGCTGGGGCCGCGGATCGGGCCGATCACCTGGCCATCCTGCATCTGCTGGATGACCGATGCGAACGACGGCGGGATCTCGTTGGGACTGCGCCAGCCCAGGTCGCCGCCTTCCAGCGCGTTGGGGCTGTCGGAATAGCGCACCGCGGCGGCGGCGAAGGTCATCTCGCCGCGGTCGATCAGGCCCTTCACGCCTTCGATCTTCTTCTGCGCGATGGCGATTGGGTCCGGACTGGCCGCCTCCGGGGTGCCCACCAGGATGTGGGCGAGGTGGAACTGCTGGCTGGCGGTAGCCGAGGCGTTGGCCATCGCCGCGTCGACCTCGCCTTCGCTGACGTTGATGCGGCCCTGGGCGAAGCTCTGGCGCAGCTTCTGGGTGATGATTTCGTCGCGCAGGCTGTTGCGGAAATCGGTGAACGACATGCCGTCCTGCGCCAGCCGCGCGCGCAGCTGGTCGATGCTCATGCCGTTCTGCTGGGCGACGCCCTGCACGGCGCGCTCCAGGTCCTGGTCGCTGGCGGTGATGCCGGCGTCGGTGGCGCGCGAAATCTGCAGGCGCAGCAGCACCAGGCGCTCCAGCACCTGCCGTTCCAGTACCTCCGCCGGCGGCAGCTGGTTGGCCTGGCCGGCGTACTGGGCGCGGATGTTGGCGATCGCGCGGTCCAGTTCGCTGCGCAGGATCACGTCCTCGTTGACCACGGCGGCGATGCGGTCGACCGGCTGGAGGGCGGCGGCGTCCTGCGCGGACGCGCCACCGGCAAGCAGCAGCACGGGCAGCAGCGCTGCGAGGTAGCGGGGAGCACGATGGATGGAGGTCATGGAATGGCGTTCGCGTTGTCGGGCGGGGAAGGCTGGCCCGTGGCGGTCTGCGGCGGCACCAGATAAAGGTCGTCCCGATTGTAGCCGAGGATCGCCCGGCGCAAGGCGCTGCGCGCATCCTGGCCGGCGGAACCCAGCCCCTTGAGTTCGATTTCGAACATCAGTGCATTGCTCAGGTCGCCGGCGCGGTTGTGCACGTAGCGGCGGGCCACCAGGCGCATGGCGATGCAGCAGCTGTCCCACTGCACCCCGGCCAGGCTTTCCAGCGCCTTGCGGTCGCGCAGCGAGTAGTAGCCGCGACCGACCAGGCTCCAGCTGGGATTGAGCGGATACAGGAACGACACGTCCACCTGTTCCAGCAGTGCGCGGCGGTAGCGGTAGGCCAGGTTGAACACGCCTTCGTCCGGCAGCAGGTAGCGCGCACGCATGCTGGCGAGGTCGGTGCGGCCGAACTTCGGGTCGCGCTGGTAGGAGGCGCCGATGGTCCAGCGGTCGGTGGGCGCGTAGTTGACGTCGACCACCCACGCCGAGCGCCCCTTCTCGGTCACCGGTTCGTTGGGCAGCCGCACCCGCGATTCCTTGAGGTAGCGGATCTGCCCGAGGCTGGCGGAGAAGCGTTCGAAGCCGTCCGCCTGGCGGATCATCCGCGAGCTGACCGCCAGCGTGATCTGGTTGGCGTCGGCCTGGCGGTCGGCGCCGGAGTAGCGGTTTTCGCGGAACAGCTGGCCCCAGCTGAAGGTCAGCGGCTGGGTGTCGAATACCGGCATGTCGCCCTGGTCTTCGTAGGGCACGTTCAGGTAGAACAGGCGCGGCTCGATCGTCTGCAGGTAGCGCTTGCCCTTGACCTGCGTTTCGCGGTCGAAGAACAGCCCGGTGTCGACGCTGAAAATGGACTGCGCGCGGCTCGGCGACTCGCCGCCCAGCGCCTGTCCGAGCGCGCGGTCCAGCGAATAGCCGGTATAGCGCCAGGCCAGGGTGGGGCGCAGGAACCAGGCATCGCCTTCCAGCGGCGTGCCGATCCACGGGCGCAGGTCTACCCGCGAGCCGGCGGCGTATACCGGGTGATGGAAGCGCACCGCCTCGGCATCAACGCCGGCGTGCAGCAGCCCGCCGACGCGGCGTTCCCAATTGAGGTAGGCGCGCGGCAGGCGGTCATAGGGCAGCACCGCCTCGGTCAGGGTGTAGTCGGCCAGCTGCCAGTGGTCGGCGGCGATGCCGGCGCTCCAGTCGCGGCCGCGGCCGTACACGCCCAGTGCGCTGTACGAAGTGGCCTGCGCCAAGCCGTCGAAGCTGCTGCTGAAGTCTTCGTAGTAGCGCGGGTCGCTGATCCAGTTGAGGTCGGCGCGCGCCTGCCAGCCCGGCGCGAGATTGTGCAGGCCGCGGAAATGCCCCAACCCGCGGCTGCGGTCGCGCAGCTTGTCGTTCGGCATCCACACGCCATCCAGCGTGCCTTCGCCGTTTTCCAGCAGGTAACGGAACTGGCCGCCCAGCAGCGCGCCGCGCTTGCTCATCCAGCGCGGGTCTAGGGTGGCGTCGTAGTTGGGCGCCAGGTTCAGGTAGATCGGCTGGCGCCAGTCGAAGCCGTTGCGTCCGGAGTTGGAGATCGACGGATACAGCAGGCCGGTGCGGCGGCGCTCGTCGGTGGGGAACATGAACCACGGCATGTACAGCACCGGCACCTTGCCCACCTTCAGGCTGGCGCCGCGCGCCACCGCCATGCCGGAGTCGGTATCGATGTCGATCCGGCGCGCGCTCACTTCCCAGTGGCGCTGCTCCGGCGGGCAGGTGGAGAAGGTGGCGCCGCGCAGGCTTCCGAGTTCGCCGGCCAGGCTCAGGCTGTCCGCCCTGCCGTTGCCGCGCCGCGACAGCAGCTGGTACTGCAGGTCTTCCATGGTGTGGGTATCGGTGTTCTGGTCACCCTCGGCACGGGCGGCGCGCAGGCGCAGGCCGCGGGCCTGGAAGCGCACGCTGCCATCGGCCGCGTAGTTGCCCGCTTCCTTGTCGAAGGTGAGCTGGTCCGCGCCCATGAACTGGTTGCCGCGACGCATGGTCACGTTGCCCTGGAACACCGGGTTGGCGTCGGTGCCGGAGAGCAGGTCGCCCTCGATATCGGTGGGTGTTTCGCCGGTGGGGTCGATGTTCAGGCCTTCCGGCGCGCGGATGGCGTCGGCGAACGGCGGCACCACGTCGCCGATCGGGCACAGCCGCCAGTTCTGCGGCGGGTCGTCGGCGGCGCGCGCCTGCAGGCAGAACGCGACGCACAGGGACAGGGGAAGCAGGCGCAGGACGGGACGCACGGGCGATCCGGGGCGAAAAACGGATCGTTAGCTTGCCGGAAGCGGCCAGCAGCGGCAAACGCGGGACGCGCCGCGCGTTTGCGTACGCTTCAGGCGCAGCGCTCAGAAACGCATCGTGTCGATGTGTGCCACCACGCATTCGGCCAGCGTGGCGAGGTCGTAGCCGCCTTCCAGCGTCGACACGATCCTGCCGTCGGCATGGCGGTCGGCGATGGTGGCCAGCTCGCGGGTCAGCCAGGCGAAGTCAACGGTGTCCAGCAGCAGGCCGGCAAGCGGGTCGCGGCGATGGCCGTCGAAGCCGGCGGAGATCAGCAGCAGCTGCGGTTTGAAAGCCTCCACCGCCGGCAGCAGCTCCTCGCGCCAGGCGGTGCGGAAGTCGACGCCGTCGGCGCCCTTCGCCAGCGGTGCGTTGAAGATGTTGCCGCAGCCGGTTTCATTGCGCGCGCCCGACTCCGGATACAGCGGCCACTGGTGCGAGCTGGCGTAGAGCACGCGCGGCTCGCGTTCGAATGCCGCCTGGGTACCGTTGCCATGGTGGACGTCGAAGTCGACGATCGCCACCCGCTCCAGTCCGTGGCGGTCGATGGCATGGCGCGCCGCCACCGCCACGTTGTTGAACAGGCAGAAGCCCATCGCCGCCGCCGGGGTGGCGTGGTGGCCGGGCGGGCGCACCGCGCAGAAGGCGCGGCGGGTGCGTCCCGACAGCACCGCATCCACCGCCGCCACGCCGGCGCCGGCGGCGCGCAGCGCGGCTTCGGCCGACTGCGGCGACAGCACCGTGTCGGGGTCCAGCGGCTGCAATTCGCGCGGCGCGCTTTCCAGCACCGCGTCGAGCAGGTGCGGATCGTGCACGCGCAGCAGCTGGCCGCGGCTGGCGGGCGGTGCCTGTTGCCAGTCCAGGTCGGGATGCGCCGTTTCCAGCGCATGCAGCACCGCGCGCAGGCGCGCCGGGCGCTCGGGATGGTCGGGCCCGGTGTCGTGGGCCAGGCAGGCAGCGTGGGTGTAGATCTGCATCACCTGCCGTTCCTCCGCGCGCGGTTTACCTGCGGCGCTCGTGCTTCCACAGCACTTCGCCGTGACCGCTGGCGCGGGCCAGTACGCGGCAAAGCACGAACAGCAGGTCGGACAGGCGGTTCAGGTAGCGCACCGGCTGCGGGCGCACGCTTTCCAGCCGCGCCAGTTCCACCGTGCGGCGCTCGGCGCGGCGCACCACGGTGCGGGCGACCTGGCAGCGCGCGCCGGCCTCGCCACCGCCGGGCAGGATGAATTCCTTGAGCGGCGGCAGGTCGTGGTTGTAGTGGTCAACCCGGGCTTCCAGCGCCTCGATATCGGCATCGAAAATGGCCGCATGGCCGGGGATGCACAGCTCGCCGCCAAGATCGAACAGCTGGTGCTGGATCCGCGTCAGCAGCTCGCGCACGTCCTCGGGCAGCTCGCTTGCCAGCAGCAGGCCGATGCAGGAGTTGGCCTCGTCGACGGTGCCGTATGCCTCCACCCGCGCCGAATCCTTGCCGACGCGCGAACCGTCGCCGAGGCTGGTGCTGCCGTCGTCGCCGGTGCGGGTGTAGATCTTGCTGAGGCGGTTGCCCATCAGGCCGTCTGCGCGCGCAGCGCCGGCACGCGCCGACGCAGCAGCTCGAAGCCGCCGAACAGCAGCGCCGCGTAGAACAGCGTGCCCAGCACGGTCCACTGGAAGAACGGCACGCCGGCGATGAGGGCGGCGGCCAG
>JANJSW010000339.1 GCA_024711415.1 Thermomonas sp.
GGGTGTGGTCCGCATTGGCCGGCACCGGCCAGCCGTCGCCGCTGCGCAGCAGCGACAGCTCGCTGCTGCGCGACTCCTCCGGACGCAGCAGCGGATTGCTGTAGCCGGGGTAGTACAGCTCGTTGAAGCTGGGCGCCTTGAACGCGGTGCCGTGACTGGCGGTCACGCGCCAGCCGTCGGCGATGTCCATGCCCCACGCCAGCCCGCCGGTGACGTGGCCGCCGAACTGGTCGTTGCGGTCGCTGCGCAGCGACAGCTGCAGGTCGTGCGCGCCGAAATCGCCCTGGTATTGGGCGAACACGGCGCGGTTGCCGCGCGCGGCGGCGAACGGCGACCACGCATCGACGATGGTGGCACGGTCGCGCAGCCAGTCGAAGCCGGCGCTCAGCAGCTGGCCCTGCGCCACGGAAAGGTCGGCATGCAGGCTGGCGCTGTCGCGGCTGGTGGTGAAGCGATTGCTGAAGACGCTGCCGATGTAGTTGTTGGAATCGTCGCTGTTGCGGCCCACGGTCAGCTTCAGCTGCACGTCACTGGCCGCGGTCCAGCGCACGCTGCCGCCGACGGTCTGCTGGACGATGTCGGAGTTGTCGACGTAGTCGCCGTCGTAGTCGTTGTGGCCTTCGGCGCGGGTGGCGCGGGCATCGAACTGCCACGTATCGTCAGGCGCGAAGTCGGCGCGCAGGCTGGCGCTGCTGTTGCGGTAGCCGTCGCGGTCCAGGTGGGTGCCCGGCACGATGAAGCAGCCGGCACCGGCCCAGGTCGCCGGGTTGTAGAAGCCAAGGCAGGCGTTGATGCCATCGGTTTCCTGATGCGCCACGTCCACGCCCACGCCGCCGCGCTTGCCGCGCAGGTCGAGGCCGGCCGAGGCTTCGCGCAGGCCGTGGCTGCCGGCGGCGATGCGCCCACGCCCGCTGATGCCTTCGCGTTCGCCGCGACGGGTGAAGATCTGGATTACCCCGCCGATGGCGTCCGCGCCGTACAGCGACGAGCGCGGGCCGCGCACGATCTCGATGCGCTCAATCTGCGCCAGCGGCAGGTCCTGCAGCATGGTCAGGCCGGAGGCCGGCGAGCCGACGCGCACGCCGTCGATCAGGAACAGGGTGTGGTCGGATTCGGTGCCGCGCAGGAACAGGGTGGACAGCTTGCCCAGCCCGCCCTGGTTGACCAGGGTGATGCCGGCGCGGCCGCGCAGCAGCTCCGGCAGCGAGCGTGCGCTGCTGGCGTCGATATGCGCGCGGTCGATCACTTCCACCGCCGCCAGCGCGGCGTCCGCGGTGGTGGCGGTGCGGGTGGCGGTG
The DNA here is from genome assembly GCA_024711415.1 of Thermomonas sp. Lineage (GTDB taxonomy): Bacteria > Pseudomonadota > Gammaproteobacteria > Xanthomonadales > Xanthomonadaceae > Thermomonas. The sequence goes on from JANJSW010000339.1 coordinate 1,299, forward strand.
ACGACGACCTTGTCGAGGTCGGTGGCATCGTCGGCATGGGCCAGAGCCGGAACGGACAGCGCCAGCGCGAACGCGAGCGGGCTCAGGCGGAGGACGGTGTTGCGATGGAGCTTCATGTTCGATGGTTCTCCGGCGCGCACGCCCGCGCGCCCTGGGATGGTGGGCGACGGCAACGGCGGGGGAATCACGGACACAGGCGGACGCAGGCGCACGCGCGGGGCCGCGCGACGCCCTCCGCATCGCCATCAGACATGCCTGTGGCCGGTCTCCGGGCTCGCGCGCGGCGCATCCATCGCGGGATGTTCCCCTCCGGCGCCTTCCCATGCGCATGCACAGTGGCCGATGCCGGAGTTGTCGCGCTTACCGTTGCGGGGGCAGCGCCGGACTGGAGGCGCCTTCGCGCTGCGTCACCGGCTTCCCGTTTCAACCCGCGGAGCATTCCGCAAGGTCACCTCAAGCGCGGGCATTGTAGCCTGCCGCCGTGGACGCGCCACTTGTCGCCGGTCAATCGGACGAGCCGCCGTGGCGGTCGTCGTCGAACAGGGCGAACGCGGGCGCCGTCGCTTCTTCATGGTGGGTGGTGGTCACCGGCGCCGCGGCGGGGCGTCCGCGCGGCGGCGGCAGCAGCGCGATGGCGGCCTCGGCGGCCTGCACCAGTTCGCTGCGGCGCGCCTCGGACACGTCCTGCCAATGGCAGTCCAGCAGCGCGCCTTCCAGCGCGTACAGCAGGTTGAGGCTGGGTTTGAAGCCGGCCCGGCGCACCTTCATGTAGGCGCCGACGGCACCGGCTTCGGACAGGTCTTCCAGCGTGCGCAACCCGACCTGGCGCAGCCATGCCGCGGACTTGGGGCCGATGTTGCGCAGCTTCACGTTCATCCAAGCGATTCCAGGTACGCCCGGGCGATTGCCTCGAGGCCATGCTGGTCTTCAACGGAAAAGCGCGCGGGGATCGGACTGTCGATGTCGAACACGCCCAGCAGCGCATCGCCCTGGTACAGCGGGACCACCAGCTCGGAGCGGCTGGCCGAATCGCAGGCGATATGGCCGGGGAACGCGTCCACGTCCTCCACCCGCTGGGTGGCGCGGGTGCTGGCGGCGGCGCCGCACACGCCCTTGGACAGCGGGATGCGCACGCAGGCGGGCAGGCCCTGGAAGGGACCCACCACCAGTTCGGTGCCGTCGAAGAAGTAGAAGCCGACCCAGTTGAGGTCGGGCAGCGCGTGGTAGACCAGCGCAGACAGATTGGCGGCGTTGGCGATGCGGTCGCGCTCGCCGTGCAGCAGCGCGCGCGCCTGTTCCAGCAGCTGGGCGTATTGTTCCGGCTTGCTGCCGGTCAGTGCGGTGGCGGAAAAGCTCATGCGCGCAGTGTAGCAACCACGGCCGCCGCGATTACCATCGCAGCCCATCATGACGGACGGAGCGCGCCGATGTTCTCGATCTACGTGACCGGTACCGATACCGGCATCGGCAAG
>JANJSW010000026.1 GCA_024711415.1 Thermomonas sp.
TGGTGCAGGACATGAACTTCCAGGCCGACACCACCTCGGGTGAGGAAGGCATCGCCCTGTTCCAGCAGATCCGCGCGCGGCACGCGGACCTGCCGGTGATCCTGCTCACCGCGTGGACGCACCTGGAGAGTGCGGTGGACCTGGTCAGGGCCGGCGCGGCCGATTACCTCGCCAAGCCGTGGGACGACCGCAAGCTGATGGCCACGGTCAACAACCTGCTGGAGCTGTCGCACGCGCGCCGCGAACTCTCCCGCCGCCGCGACGACGAGCGGCGGCGGCGCAGCGCACTGGAGCGTGACCACGACCTGCGCGGGTATGTCTTCGCCGACGCGGCCACGGAGCGCGTGCTGGCGCTGGCGTGCCAGGTGGCCCGTTCGGACCTGCCCGTGCTGGTCACCGGGCCCAACGGGGCCGGCAAGGAGAAGATCGCCGAGATCGTGCACGCCAATTCGGCGGTGAAGGCCGGTCCGTTCATCGCCCTCAACTGTGGCGCCCTGCCGGCCGAGTTGATCGAGGCCGAGCTGTTCGGCGCCGAGGCCGGCGCCTACACGGGAGCGCAACGCTCGCGCGAGGGCAAGTTCGAGGCGGCCGATGGCGGCACCCTGTTCCTCGACGAGATCGGCACCCTGCCGCTGGCCGGGCAGGTGAAGCTGCTGCGGGTGCTGGAGACCGGCTGCTTCGCGCGGTTGGGCAGCAACCGCGAACGCCACGTGCAGGTGCGCATCATCAGCGCCACCAACGCCGACCTGCCGACCCTCATCGCCGAAGGGAAGTTCCGCGAAGACCTGTTCTACCGCCTCAACGGCATCGAGCTGCGGGTGCCGCCGCTGGCGGCCCGCCCGCGCGACATCCTGCCGCTGGCGCGGCACTTCCTCGGCGCCGGCAACCATCTTGGCGAAGACGCCGAACGCGCGCGGCAGCGCCATCCCTGGCCCGGCAACGTGCGCGAACTGCGCAACGTGATGCAGCGGGCGGTGCTGCTGGCCCGCGGCGATGCCGTCAGCGCGGCAGACCTGGGCCTGCCGCCCGCGCCCGCGGGCGCATTGCCTGCAGGCGAGGAGCCGGATCGCGCACTGATCGAGGCCGCGCTGGCCCGCAGCGGCGGGGTGCTGGCGCAGGCGGCGGCCGACCTCGGCCTGTCGCGGCAGGCGCTGTACCGCCGGCTGGATCGGCTCGGCATCCCGAGGACCTGATGCGCGTCCTCCGCGTCCTGCCCATCGCAGTCCGCATGATCGCCATCGCGGCAGCGGGCATCGCGGCGACCGCCGCCGCCACCGCGCTGCTGGTGCAATGGCTGCAGCCGTGGGCCGCGGCGCTGTTGGCGACGGGCGTCATCGGCGCACTGGTGGGCGCGGTGATCTGGCGTGCGCTGGTGCCGATGCGCGCCCTGTTCCGCGCCCTGGCCGGCACCGTGGCCAGCTACCGCGACGGCGACTTCAGTTTCGGCATCACCTGGGACAAGGCCAGCGACCTGGTCGAGCTGGTGGATGCCCACAACGCGCTGGGCACCGCCCTGCGCGAACAACGACTGGCGCTGGTGCAGCGCGAACTGCTGCTCGACACCATGGTGCAGAACACCCCGGTGGCGATGGTGCTGCTGGACCCGTCGCGGCGCATCGTGCTGGGCAACCTGGCCGCGCGGCGCATGCTCGGCAGCGGCAAACGGCTGGAAGGCCGCGGCTTCGAAGACCTGCTGGTCGATGCCGACCCTGCGGTGCGCGATGCGTTCGCCCGCGGCGGCGACGGCATGTTCACCATCGGCAGCGAGGACGACGAAGACATCTACCACCTGTCGCGGCGCAGCTTCCGCCTCAACGGCCGCGTCCATGAACTGGTGCTGCTGCGCCAGCTCACCGCCGAACTGCGGCGGCAGGAGGTGCAGACCTGGAAGAAGGTGATCCGCGTGATCAGCCACGAGCTGAACAACTCGCTCGCCCCGATCGCCTCGCTGGCGCATTCCGGCGCGGAGTTGCTGCGGCGCGGCCAGCACGAACGGCTGCCGTCGGCGCTGGCCACCATCGAGGAGCGGGCGCGCCATCTGGAAGGCTTCATCCGCGACTACGCGCGTTTCGCCAAGCTGCCCGCGCCACGGCTGGCGCCGGTGGAATGGCAGCGTTTCGTCGCCCAGCTGCGCACGCAGGTGGAGTTCGTCGCCGAAGTCCAGCCGGCCGACGGCATCGCCCGCGTGGACGCCGCGCAGCTCGAACAGGCGCTGATCAACCTGCTCAAGAACGCGCACGAATCCGGCACTTCCCCAGGCGACGTGCGGCTGTCGGTGCGGCGCATCGCGGACGGCTGGCGCATCGAGGTACTGGACCGCGGCAGCGGCATGAACGAAGCGGTGCTGGCCAACGCACTGCTGCCGTTCTATTCCACCAAGCGCCACGGCACCGGCCTCGGGTTGGCGCTGGCGCGTGAAATCGCCGAGGCCCACGGCGGGCGCATCGCCCTGCTCAACCGCGACGGCGGCGGGCTGTGCGTGTCGATGGTGCTGCCGGCATAGCCGGCCACCACGCTCAAGCGAACTGCCGGATCGCCCAATAGCCCAGCAGCAGCGCGCCGGCCACGCCCTGCGCCACCAGTCCAATGCGCAGCAGCATCCGCGCCCGCCCCTGCTGCAGGCGCAGGGCCAGCGCGCCGACGAGCAGCAGCAGGGCGTAGCCAACGGCCCAAGCGAACCACGCGATGCCCACCCCGATGCAGCCGAAGTTCTCGCAATACGTGCGCCACAGGCGGATGCCCGAAAGCGCGAGCGCCAGCGCGCCGACCGCATAGGTCGCCGCCAGCACGCGCGGCGCCAGCTGCAGCAGGCGCGGAGGCAACACGGACACCTGGACTAGCCCTGCTTCTTCACTGGTCGCCGCCAGCCATCCAC